>CALRLS020000432.1:0-4878 GCA_943368815.1 Cyanobium sp. NIES-981 | reverse complement strand
CAATAACACACGCATCTGAACATCAGAAACACTGTCTAGTTTTATAATCCCTTTAGATGTACCAATGGTTCTCGGATAAAATCTAACCGTAGCAATACTCCACACAGGGTCCAGATAAAAATTTGCTTGTATTTCAGAAGTACGGTTATCAAAACCAGAAAGCATTACTGCATTATGCAGCGCAATTCTGGCTTCACGGCTAAGTGTATCAAGACTTGCTTCCTGATAGGCACGTGCTTTCGATACAAAAAGAAAAGAGAAAAAAAGAAGATAGCAAAAGGTTTTCATAAATAATAGCTTTGAGTAAATACCGAAAAATACTATTGCTTGAATAGTATTTCTGAGGATTTGCTCAAAGCTTATCTACAAAAAAACTGTTCAATCAATGCTTAAACCATAAAGTTAACAATCAGAAGAATGATTGTAAATAAAAATAATATCCACGACTGAATAATATCGGTTTTCCGGTTCCTTTCAGGGTCAGCTATCCTCATGTTAAGAAACTGACATAAAAGGCATATCAAACCCAATACTCCTAAAGTTGAATTTCTTAAAGTTGGTGAAGGCATCATTCCCGGTAAGATAATGATTCCTAAAAAAGTCAGAACAATAATCCATCTGTAAGACTGCTTAGATAGAACTGCCATAATTTAATTCAATTTTAAATTTTCAATCGCTTATTTGGTACGCTTAATCTTATTTTGTTTCCTCTTTCACTTCCTGAGAATCATTATCTTCTTTATGATTCACGGCTTCAATCTCTTCTGAGGTATTATTCAATGGTGGCAATTCATCTTCTTTTAATGACGTATTTTCTGCACTAAACGCCTTCTCTTCTTCCAATACAACAAGTTCGTTATCATTTACCTCTGATTTCACTACTCTCTCTTCATGTATGAAGAAACTCTTCTGAAAGATTAGAATGCTTATTACTCCACAAAAAATACATGCATCAGCAAAGTTAAATATAGGAGTAGTATTAAATTGTCCTCCCAAGAAAGGAATCCAGTCAGGATAATTGCCATCTAAACCATAGGTATAAAACATATCAATTACCTGGCCATGAAACCAGGGTGTAGCTGAGTCTAATGGAGCATTATTTAACCATACACCATAAAATGTACTGTCAATCACATTCCCTATAGCCCCGCCAAGAACGGCAGCAATAGACCATAATAAACCACTATGTGCATTTTTTCGGGCAAGGTAAATCAGGTACCAACAAATACCGACCATAGCACATAGTCGAAAAACAGTCAGAAGTAATTTACCATAATCGCCCGCCAGTGTCCAGCCAAAAGCCATTCCCTTGTTTTCTACATAGTGTAGTTTGAAAACACCAGGAATCAAATCTATCTCGCCATAATGGTTGGGTAGTACATCAAAATACATCCAAAGTTTAATTCCCTGGTCAATTAATATCAACGCAACTGTTAAAAGTAAATATTTATATGGAGCCTTGCCCGTTGATGAGCCTCTATTTGTAATCATCTATTATTATGTTTAATACAGAAGCCTTCAATGAGGCTGATAATCTTCTCAAATATATTAATGTTACTATGCTTAAACGAAAGATCCCATAAATTTATTAAAAATATTCTATCTGGTCTGTCAGGCAGTTTTTCTCCTTCTCTTTTCTTTTTTAATCAGCAGGAATTCACGACTGCTTTGTCCGGCAATTGAGGTATTCTCCTCAGCACGGCGGAACAGATAAGGCATCACCGCCTCTACCGGACCATAAGGCACATATTTCGCCACGTTATAGCCGGCATTGGCCAGATTATAAGAAATATTATCACTCATGCCTAATAACTGCGCAAACCAGATCCGCTCATCATTAATCCTTATCTCTTTTTCTTTCATCAATTCGGCGCATAATAAACAACTTTCTTCATTATGAGTACCTAAACAGATTGCTAATACATCAAGATTATCAATCGAATAATGAATGGCTTTATTGAAATCAACATCTGTATCATGTTTCGTTGCGTGAATAGGGTCTTTATACTCCCGTTCAGCTGCCTTGCGTCTTTCTTTCTCGATATACGCTCCACGTACCAGCTTAGCCCCTACTTTATATCCGTCTTTTCTGGCAATTTCACAGGCATCTTCCAGATGCTGCAAACTCTCCCAACGATACATCTGAAAGGTATTATAAACTATAGTTTTATTTCCAGTATTATATTTCCGCATCA
Source organism: Cyanobium sp. NIES-981 (assembly GCA_943368815.1). Lineage (GTDB taxonomy): Bacteria > Bacteroidota > Bacteroidia > Cytophagales > Spirosomataceae > Emticicia. The sequence goes on along the minus strand of CALRLS020000432.1, from coordinate 2,683 downwards.
TTTCGTAGCTCAGATCATCAATCACATCCTGAATCCACGATTCTTCAGCGTCTAAAAAAATCCTTACGCCTGACGCCGTAGCATGAGCACACAATTTATCTACTCTGTTATGCACCCTTTCAAAAGCCATCTTCTCCTCATCAGTCAGGTTCGGCAAATTCTCTTGTACTTTTTCAAGAAGCTCTACCGAGCCGATACCTGATACTTTAAAGACAGAAAACGGAATCTCGTTCCTTTGAGAAGCCGCTTTATCTATCGTCTTTAGAATTTCTTCTGTTGTAGCTTCAAAGTCTTTTTCGTTATCTTCCCCCTCTACCGAATAGTCCAGAATTGTCCCAACCTTGCTTTTTGCCAGACTTTCAATTGTCCTTTGACAGGTGCCTATGCTTTCGCCACCACAAAATTGCGCAAATATGGTATTTTTAATCAGTAATTTTATAGGTAATCCTAATTTTATTGCGAGTTTTATAAAAAAAGTTCCTATCTTTACAACCCAGTTTTGATTCATCAACGCAAAAATCAAATAAGTTTTACGTAGCTTGCTGTTTGATTGATGAGCAAAGGCAATAGAAGTATCATCGAAATTTAACGAGCGGTTTTTAATAGCCGTTTTCATTATTTCAAATATTGGTTTCTTTTAAATTTTTCAGTTTTGCTGATGAATTGTACTATTTCAAGTTACACTATCGTTTTTGAGACGATATTCCGCGAAATGGTTTGCAAATATACGCCAAAGAAAAGACATTTAATGAAACAATATGAATAATTCGGTAATGTAAACTATTGTCAATGCCCGCTTTCAGTGGCTTAGGTAAAACCATTTGACACCTTTTACAAGCATTGAAAAAATTGACAAAACAAATTTTAACAAAGAAATGAAAGCAAATTTAGATGTACTTCCTCTTAGTAGTTGGATAGATACAAACGGAAAACCCTTAATTATCGCCGGGCCATGTAGTGCCGAGACAGAAGAACAAGTAACCGAAACAGTGACCCGTATTGCTAAAGAAGGTTATGCACATGTGATTCGTGCAGGTGTTTGGAAACCTCGTACTCGTCCGGGCAGTTTTGAGGGTATGGGAGAAGCAGCATTGCCTTGGTTAGCTGCAGTAAAAAAAGAAACAGGCCTACCAATTGCAGTGGAAGTAGCAACACCTCAACACATCGAATTGGCTTTAAAATATGGTATTGATATTCTTTGGATTGGTGCAAGAACAACCGTAAACCCGTTTAATGTTCAGGATTTAGCTGATGCACTGAAAGGTGTTGATGTTCCGGTATTAATCAAGAACCCGGTTAACCCTGATTTAGCATTATGGGTTGGTGCATTTGAGCGTATTGCCGGAGCAGGTATCAAGAAAATGGCGGCTATCCACCGTGGTTTTTCTAATGCCCAGGAAACGAAATACCGCAACTCACCAATGTGGCAATTGGCCGTTGAATTGAAAACTTTATTCCCTCAATTACCAATCATTGGCGATCCAAGCCATATGGCAGGTAAGAGAGCATACCTGTTTGAATTAGCACAACGTGCATTAGACTTGAATTATGATGGTTTGATTATCGAATCACACCGTAATCCTGATGATGCGTGGTCTGATGCCTCACAACAATTAACCCCTGAGGCCTTAGGTGAAATGCTTCGTGAACTGGAAGTACGTAAACCTTCTTATGGTGAAGATTTCCAAAGCGAATTAGACAGGTTACGTCAGAAAATCGATAATATCGACCGTGAGCTTTTAGAAGTATTAGCAGCACGTATGGCAGTTGTTGAGAAATTAGGAGAGTATAAAAGAGATAATAGTGTAGCTGTTTTACAATTAGATCGTTGGAAGCAAGTACACAATAGCCGTGCTGAGCAAGGTAAGAAACTAAACCTTTATCCTGAAATGGTTGAAGAATTGTTTAAACTGATTCACATGGAATCTATTCGTAAACAAACTGAAGTAATGAACCAACAACCAGTATAATTAATTTGGTTGGAGGAATTAATATAGAAAATTGAAGAATTGAAAAGCGTCAGATACTCATCTGGCGTTTTTTTATTCCCTGAAATACCGCCACATTTTCATTTTAAAGAATAATTGCTTGGTTCGGTTTTTCGACCTTTCTAAATCAATTTCATTCCCTAACTTGCCTGTATTCAGAGAAGCAATAGCAAAACCGTTATCAGCAAAAATGATAGTTCGTACATACTTTCGCTTAGGTATATACTTAGAGAATAAAGGGAGATCTTTTACAAAAACAGAATCTAGTCTATTATTTGCCAGGCCTTTGTTGTTCTTTAGAGCAGATGATTTTTCGCCGGAATTGAGAAGATAAGGACTATATACTGTATGAATGCCAATCTGGCCATTTACTTCGATAATAAACAACAGAAATCCAGTCAACAATAAACTTGTTTTCATTGCCTATAAGTGGTTTATATTACTAAAATAACGCCTGAAATGATAGAAAATTTCATAAACTGGGCTTATCATTTTACAAAGGCATAATTTTACTGTAACTTTGTAAAAATAAGATGAAAATCAGCATTTTATAATAAATACAAAATAAAACAGATAAGGACTGACTGATTTTAATATGGAATCTGTCCCGAAAAGATACGCAACGCGTCTATGAGCAAATACGCAACAACCGAAATTACAAGTGCCGAAATCCCTTCGGATAATCCTGTACACCA
>CALRLS020000431.1:0-4893 GCA_943368815.1 Cyanobium sp. NIES-981 | reverse complement strand
TCTTAATTGTATTGACTCCTCCCTGCTGGATAATGAGATTATTACACTCCGCAACAATATTGAGATTAAGGTCTCTCGCAGAAAAAGAAGCACTGTGAGACGTAGACTGAAGAAAAAGAATTAAGCTTGTCTTTACGGATTTAGAAATTTAATAGGTTGGTATTGTGCAATATCAATTCATAATTCTCTATTGCTAAATAATTCAGATTTGCATAAAAGGGCCAAAATAGCATTTCGGTTTTCCAAACAAAGAAGGAGTATTCTACGGCAGGAAATTAACAAAAAAGGCTGTTTCAAAAGGAATAAGCCGATGTTAACCGACATATACTTTTAAAACAGCCTCTGTATAGACTCTTAATATCTTATAACTCAATCATGGTCTCTGAATCGCATTGGTAAATGAACTGCACGTTTTCGGCGAGTTCTGATTCAGTGAGTTTTTTCATTTGTGTATCAAAACTTCCGGCATATTTTTGCGTAATGTTTTTAGCCTTTTCTAATATCTCCAGAATGAACGGGTGCTTCGATTTACCAATCGCCTGTCCGAAATCCTGAATATCAGCCTTGAACATAAGATTAATCGGAATCTTGAACATTAATCCGTTACGGGCAGCACATACAGGCACAGGTTCGTAGATAGGAGACGACGAATACTCACCCATTTTCTTTTGGGCTATCTTATACTGGTCGTCTGACTCACCGAATACAATCGCTACTTTTTTACGGGGACTGTTTACACGTTCGCTTATCAGAATATCGAGTTTTTCTAAAAGCTGGCGGAACTGCACCGTATTTTTACCGCTTCTGATACGCTCACGAATTGACTGACGGATAAAATACGTAATAGACTGGGTAACCGTCAGCCCGATTTCGGCCATTTGTTTGAATATCAGCGACGAAGGCGACATACCCGGAATCGTGTTGGGGTCGTGTAATAGCACTCTACCATCAGGCGTAAGAAAACCGTCTATACGGGTTACCACACAAAAACCCAGGGTCGTGAAAGTCTTAAGCAGGCTTTCATGGATTTTATGCAGGTTTTCGAGACTGGTATCAACCGGAATACGCTTTTTGGTTACATTCGATTTATACTTAGATTTAAAGTCGAAGGTCTGTATCTCACCATAAATTTCTGTAGGTGGCAATGCAATGGCTTTGCCATCGTCCTGCTGTATAACGCCGCACGAAAACTCCTGCCCTACTACAAACTCCTCAATCATCACAAAGTCTTCGGCATGAGCTGACACAACCGTTACGTTTTCAGAAGTAAATAAAACCGCATCCAGTTCTTCCATCAGGTCGGCGGGGTGAGCCAGTATCTTGCCATTCACCATTACCGGAAAACCAATCCCCTCGTCAAGGTTCGATGTCTTTTCCATGATGTGGCGTTTCTGGCGGTCAGTCATCTCTTCCCATGCGCTCTTCTTGAATGTTACCTCAAAAAAGCATTGATTCACTGCTCTGGTAAACTCTTCCAGGCTCCGTTTCCGGACAATGGCCACACCTATAGAAGATCCCTGATGAGGCGCTTTTACGACAAACGGGAAACCAATATTGTTGATTAAATCAGTAAATAATTTTGAGCGGTCGGCCGCAGCCCATTCTTCTCTTGTGAAAGTAACGGATTTTTTCTTCTGGCCTGTTACCAGTGAAATCAACTTGTTTTGCATCGGCTTATCAATACCCACTGCCGAACCCATTAAACCCGGGCCCATATATGGTATGCCGTACCATTCCAATAATCCCTGTATACTACCATCTTCGGCCTGCGGGCCATGCATGATAGTAAAGGCAAAATCCATAATCTGCGGAAAATCAGTTGGCTGAACCTGTTTGCCAACCTTATAAATGAGCTTGTAAAGCTGCGTTTCGTTGAGGTCGCCGAGGGATTCGATATAGACACGAAACCCACGGTTCAGGTTTTTGGATGGAAAAAAATCACGGATAGATTCTTCGTAAAGCAGCTCGGGGTTAATTTGTATAAAATGCCCCAAACTATCTACAAATATCGGAACAGGTTCAAATAAAGCCTTATCAATGTGTTCAAAGGCCGTCTTTCCACCTAAGTATGATATTTCTCTTTCCCGGGCCTGACCGCCAAAGAAAATTCCGACTCTAATTTTATTTGCCATTATTTAACCAGAGAGCTTGTTTAATATGCGTAGTACGCCAAAAGTAAATTGCGTTGCAAGATAAATAAAAAAGCCACTTGTACATACAAGTGGCATCATATTTTTAGCTTTTAAGCCTACAAAAGGGTTAATTAAAACACCGGAGTCAGATTTAAAGCTTCTACTTTACGAATTTCAGGTACGGCCTTTAAAATAGCTTCTTCAAGCCCGGCTTTAAAAGTCATAGAAGACATAGGGCAAGAACCACAGGCACCCACCAGTTCGAGTCTTACAGTATAATCATCTGTAATTTCAACTACTTTCACATTTCCGCCATCAGTCTGTAAATAAGGCCTTACTGTATTCAGGGCGATTTCTACTCTTTCTATTAAATTTTCCATATACAAGCCATTCGGAGAATTTCTTCCCGGGGTTTTATCTATATACAAAAGTAAAAAAAGATTAAAAAAGTTCAAAATTCCTTAAGACATAATACAACGTAATAATTGCAACGGCTTTGGTATAAATAGTATTTAATGCTAATAATTCATTTCATCTTCTGCTTTCAGTTGCCAGTATCCTTTGATATTCTCAAATAAGTAAGCTTTGGGACAACGATGACCACATGTTTCGTTGGGCTGATAGCTACAGAATATAAGGGCTTTGTTCTGATAAAAATAAGGTTTAGAGAATACAATTCTATTAATTGTAAAATCGTGGGGTTGTGTACTATCAAATACAAAACTGAAGAAACCGGCTTTGAGTGATTTTGAATTGAATGGCATGGGAGTATCCAGTGCATTGATGATAATCATACTGTCTTTTTTATCAAAGTATTCTCTGAATGGAAGGCTCTTGCTAAAAAAATATCTGCCAATCTCGTTCCTCCTCATAAAATTACTATCTATTTCAAAATAGCATACTGCACCTTTTCCTTTAAAAAAGTTTTCTTTGATTTCTTCAATTGATTCGTCAATCCCTTCATTGATTTCTTCAATTTCACTATTGGTTTTGTGTGCATTACTTTTACCATACATTTGATTATTATAATTCTCAACCAGAACCTGATAATCTTTATCATTTTGGAGATAGTACTGTGAAAAGTCTTTGGCAACAATTGCTTCGAAAAAATCAGCATAAAAGCCATGAGAAACACGTGGAGGCTCCGATTGGCATGACAATAATAACAACAGCAAAATTGCTGAGAGTAGAGGTTTCATATTGTTGCAGCGTTTTAAGTGAACATTTATTTGCCTTTTGGCAAGAGTAAAGATAAAAAATGGATTCATCTTTACCAAATACTGTTTCTTTGAAACGCTTTAAAAGCAGATTACTAGTAGCGAACAACCAGTCGCAGAGGCTAATTGCCTTTTCACAAAAACAACTGCCCGATACCAAACAATAACACAAACGCCAGCGTAGAAAGCGACATCTGTTTGAGCATAGGGTCAGGATTGGGCAGTGTCGATACCTTGATACCATTAATAAAAAACAAGGGAAAACAAAGCACATATAGAATGGCATATTGTTCTTTCAGCATACTGAATACCAATATGCTTGCCATGCCTGCAATGAGCAGAAACCAATGGTATTTAATGGCAGTCTCACGTCCGAGGCGGGCAGGGATGGTCTTTTTACCTGCACGGGTATCTGATTCTATATCACGGATATTGTTAATGTTTAACACACCAGTGGCAAAGAAACCGCAACTTAGAGCCGGAAGAAGATTAATCCAGTCAAAAGATTTGGTGTATAAATAGTTGCTGCCCAGAACGCCTACTAAACCAAAAAATATAAGTACTGATATATCGCCTAAGCCCGCATACCCATAAGGCTTTTTGCCTGCTGTATAGGTATAAGCTGCCAGCATACAAAGCAAACCCAGACCCAAAAAGCCCCAGAATTGATTGGCCGCTGCATCCTTGAATGCAAAGTATAATAGCAAAATACCAAAAACAAGGCAGATGATTGCTAATACAATGATGCCATTAAGCATTTGTTTGGGCGAAATAGCACCTGACTGCACAGCTCTTTGCGGACCAACCCGTCCGGCAAGGTCTGCGCCATTCTGCGTATCACCGTAATCGTTGGCGAAGTTTGACAATACCTGCAAGGCAATGGTAGTAAGGCAACAGAAAGCAAAGATAAGCCAACTGAATTTTCCGGCTGAAGCCGCCAGGAAACTTCCCATCAGGATACTTGACAGCGACAAAGGTAATGTACGGGGGCGGGCAGCATAGAGCCAGTTTTTCATAAGGCCAGATATATAAATGACAAAAAGTGAGGATATATTCACTCTTTTGCAAAATTAGGCAAATACAATCAATATTGAGGATTTCTTCAGATAAATTCGTTAGCCTGACTTATTAATACAATTATAGAATTAGAAAAATATAGTAATCGCAGAACTTAAATACTGTATTGAATTGTCACAATGCATACAAGGGACACGGTCTGCTTTACACTGTGACACTCTTGCCAAACTTCGCGTAATACCGTCGTGGTTTAAAGCTTCAATAGCAATTGATAATTTCTCCTTACTTACATAAAATACAAAAAACAGAACAAAAAAAACCATTTTCTCAGCCATAATATTTATAGCAAATCTTGCTTGTGCTCAGGTTAGCATAGCTACAAATACTGTTGGCATTGGTATAAATGCTCCATCTACCAAAGCTGCGTTAGGTGTTGTAAGTACAAGCAAAGGTTTAATGCTACCCCGCCTCAACAATACAACTGATGTAAGCAGCGCAAGTGCAGAACCTAACATTTACAATAAAAC
>CALRLS020000430.1:0-4937 GCA_943368815.1 Cyanobium sp. NIES-981 | reverse complement strand
CTGATGGTACCATTCATTTTAATTCTACCGGAAATGCAGGTATGGCTAAGGGTGGGAGTGGAGATGTGCTGACGGGTATGATATTAGCTCTTTTAGCTCAGAGCTATACACCCTCAGCATCAGCCATTCTGGGTGTATATGAACATGGTTTAGCCGGAGACAAAGCCGCCCAAATTATTGGCACAACCGCCATGATAGCCAGTGATATTATAGAAAGTATCAGGTTTTGAGATAAATAAATTAACCCCATCCCAACCCTTCCATATTGGTGGCTACAGTGTACCCACAAGTTTTGCGTTGAGAAGTTTCTCCTCCTTTTTAAGGAGGAGTACCCTAGAATAAACGATTTTTCATCGTTTATTCTAGGGGGAGGTGGTTAAAGGGTCTGTAAAATTGGTTCAAAAGGACTTTACAGCCTCTTAACCACCCCGCCTTTTTCCCGACGATGTCAGGAAAAAAGGCACCCCTCCTTGAAAAAAGGAGGGGAAATGTAAAAAACAGAACTTGTGGGTACACAGTAGCCACTGTTGGGGAAGGGTTAGGGATGGGGTTTACGGCGTCACAATCACAAACTCTACCCGTCTGTTTTGTTTTTTGCCTTCTTCTGAATTATTATCTGCTATAGGTTTGGCATCGCCATAACCTTTAAACTTGATACGTTTACCCGCAATGCCTTTTTTTGTGAGGTATTCACGCACATTAAAGGCACGCTCTAATGACAAACGCTTGTTTTGTACAGGGTCCCCAATATTATCCGTATGCCCTTCAATGACAATCGTCATGGTCGGGCTTGCTTTCATCATTTGCAATAAACCATTCAATTGTTCATACGATGCAGGCAAAAGACCCGATTCTCCTGTATTAAAATAAACCTTGTCTAACCTGAATTTATTCTCCTCCACTTTTACAGGTGCTGACGCTGTTTTAGGCGGAATAAGAATACTTGTATCTGCCACAGGAGGCTCAATTTTGGCATTTTCAATTTTCGGAGGCTCCTGCTTCGGACTTATTTTTTGTGGCGGTTTCGGAACAATTTTCTGAACGATGGGTGTCAGATAAATATTCCGGGTAAATTGCTGACTCCGTTTGAGTTTAGTTAAATCCAGACTTGTTTCAGATGATTGATAACCCTGGGCCGTTGCTTTAAAAGTATATGCATCAGGACTCAGGGAAAAAGAATAATCTCCGGTAGACGGCACAATAATGACACCTTTTTTTTGGTCATTCTTGTCAAATTTATAGCTGATTTTCCCGGCAACAGGTTTCTGAGTTGTGGCATCCAGCATTTTACCTTTGATAATCATCGTTAATTCAGCTGCAGGTACTGAAGGCACAGGGTTTTTACGAAATGGGTTTTTAATATGAACACCATAGAAATTCCAGAACTGCAATTTTTGTTCAGGAGAATTTTTCCCCTCTATTAAATTGAATGATTCAACACCGGGGTCTAATCTTTGATAATAGACAGTAAAATTATAGGTTTGTCCGGGTACAACAGGTTGAGAATCCGGAAGTTCCGGAATACCTGTTGATTTGATATAAGCATAGCGCTTACCATTGCCATTCAGATAACTTTTGGGGTTGATAGAAATAGTGGCAGTCGAACCGGGGTCTCTTTCATAAGGTAAAGGAATCGGGAAATTATAATTCTGACGCTGGCGATTACTGTATTGGTAGCTAAAGTAAATAATGGTAAATTCGTCCCGCAATTCTACCTTAGTAATATCGGTATCATAGGTTACCTGGTCGTCAATTTCCGGTTCATGCGTAATGGTTTGACCAAAACCCTGTATCGAACAAAAGATGAGGATAAGCAAATATATTCTTTTCATGGGATTAATATTTATTGCACAGGCTTTAACGAAACAGCTATTCTATTTAGTTTAACACGAACGCTTAAAATTTGTTAAAAGTCAGTCCGGATATAATACGAAACATGACCGGAAATTATTATAGACTGCCAATGCATACACAAAAATGCAATATTTTGTTGAGGAAAATATGAAACATCTGGAAGATTTAGTTTTATTGGGCGACCCCCGTTTGTACGAAATATGTACGCCTGTCACACCTGAGGAATTACCATTGGTAAGAGAATGGGTGCGGGATTTACACAATGTGATGGAAGAGATAAGGGCAAAATACCAATTTGGCAGGGGCATTGCCGCCCCACAATTAGGTATTATGAAACGCCTTATTTATGTCAATATCGACCGCCCGGTAGTTATCATTAATCCGGTGTTCGAAAATCTGAGTGAAGAAACGTTTGAACTCTGGGACGATTGTATGAGTTTCCCGAACCTGCTTGTACGGGTGAACCGCCATAAATCTTTGGTAATGAAATATTTAGACGAAAACTGGCAAGAGCACATCTGGCTGGCAGAAGATGCACTTTCAGAATTATTACAACATGAATATGACCACCTGAATGGCGTATTATGTACCATGCGCGCCATTGATGGGCAGTCTTTCCGATGGCGGCCTACCCCATAAACGTTGCACAGGGGCTTATACGTTTGGCTGGCATGGTTTTTTAGTGATTAGAGATACTTTATTCACTAAAAACTTTTAACAGCCATGAAACTTATAAATTATCTTTTCGTCATCTGCATTGTATTAACAATATCATCATGCGATGCCATTGCAGGCATTTTTAAAGCAGGTTTTAATACAGGTATTGTAGTAGTAATAATTGTGATTGTACTGATTATTGCAGGCTTGTTTAAAATGTTTGGCGGAGGAAATAAATCGTAGCGTTCTCGCCGGACTAAACCATTTACAAAGTTCTATACCTCATTCTTTCAATCTTCAATTGCAGATTAAAAGAGTGAGGTTTTCCTTTATTTCTGATTCAGGTTCTGGCTTTGTAAAAGCACCAGCCAAGCCTCTTTAAGCTTATTCTCAGCAAGCAAACGCTGCGCTGCATCATGCAACAGATTATCCAGATAAGCGCAACCATTGATAGCTTGGTCAAAAATATCCTTCATAAACGGGGTCTGGCTGAAAGCCGAAACTTCGTCTTTTGTGGGCAATACTTCAATATTACCTAACTGTCCCAGATGATTACCTGTCAGGATTTTTGATAGCCGGATACTTTCAGGAATGGCATCGTAGCCGATACCGATTTTTGTATTGGGTTTTTCTACTTCAAACATCGCCGCTTCGCTCACTTGCGCATACCAGTCTGCGCCCATCCGGGCTACCCACTCAGTTTTACGCTGGTCTATTTTCCCGTTTTCTCCAATGATGTGTTCCGAAAAATGTGCCATTACTATCTGGCAGATATATAAATTCATGGTGCCAATCTCCCGGACTTCCAAAACCTTGCACTCAAATTGCGCAGGTGATTCTTTCACCCTCGGCGGAGCAACCAATAACGAAGGTTCAGGTGTAAATCCGGATTTGATGAATTCATTCACACCACGGGGAAACTCCACACTTGCCAATGACATCTGATGAACCATGGCATAATCAACCATGTTAATTACCACCTCCGGCACATCATTGATGTTGAGCGTTGTATCTTTTTTTGAACCATCCCTGCCCCGATTATTGGGCGCAAACACCAATAAGGGTGGATTGATACCCATGATATTAAAAAAACTGAACGGACTGAGGTTTACATTGCCGGCTTTATCAATACTGCTTACAAAAGCAATAGGGCGGGGGGCAACGGTTCCGGTCAGGTAACTATAAAAGACTCTTGCTTCTAAATCTTTTGGGTTGAGCGTGAGCATGGTACGTAAAATTAAGCAGGCTTTTTATTCTTTATCAAACCAAACATCATAACAAAGGCAGTCAGAAATATAACCTGTGTCAGTAAACCTTTATTAATCTCTAAAATCTGGTAGTGTATGGGTATCGCTAAAAACAATAATATTGTAATCAATCCCCTCGGAGCAATGTATAGTAAGGGCACTGTTTTGATTTTTAACAAAGTAAAAATCAGGTATCTGCCCGCAAATATGAAGACCAGTATCAGAATGGCGTTCACAAAGTCACGCAGGCTTAGTAGAGAATCCAGGTCAGTATAATAGCCAAACATGATAAAAAAGAATGACCTTATAACAAAAGTTACCTCTGCTATCAGATGTTCAAATGATTTAACCTCTGCTTTTATACTTTCCGGATTTATCCATTTTTTTATAAACTCAAACTTAATCAGATGCACATTATTCAAGAATAAGCCAAAAACAAGCACGAGGACTAAAGATGGTAAATGATAGATTTTGGTAATTGAATAGAGAAATATCAGAATTGTAATAATAGGGATATATCTGATATGATGGTTCAACTTGCTAATCATACTCCCTAAACCAATACTTGCAACGATAGAAAGTGCAATAATAATGATAATATCGAAGATAAAGGACATGTAAGTAGTTATCCCAAATGATGAATGCAGTACAAGGAAATTAAAAAAGATGATTCCCAGTATATCTGAGATAGAGCTTTCATATACTACAAATTCCCGGTTATGAGATGTCAGGTTCTTGACGCTCGGGATGGCAATAGCACTGCTGATAATACCTAAAGGAATGGCATTAATAAGGCAACTCAGAAAAGGTTGATGGGTAAGGTAATAAAGCCCTGTTGCCAAAACTGCGCTGAATAATATAAGGCCAAAAAAAGCACTTTTGACTGTGGATACAAACAGTTTACGCTTTTGCGCTTCAATTTCCAGTTCCAGTGACCCTTCCAATACTATCAGAATCAATCCTATTGTTCCTATTACGGGTAAATAGGGCTCAAGGTTAGGGATTCTGAAGTTTAGATAATTGGTGATAATCTTTGAAAGTATACCCAGAGTAAGCAATAAAATCACACCCGGTATTCTGGTATTTTTAGAAGATATATCGAATAAGTATGCGATTAAAATCAGCAAACAAATGATCAGAATAATCGTGTTAGTCATAGGAAAGTGGCGATTAGCAATT
>CALRLS020000429.1:0-4953 GCA_943368815.1 Cyanobium sp. NIES-981 | reverse complement strand
CTGCCCGTATGACCATTTCAGCTTATGAAAACCTGTTGAGTTCAGCCGAAAGACGTTCCTTAATTAATGGGGAGAAAAACATCAATGCTCGTGTATCAGATATTTATGGAGCCATAGCGGCTATCAATGGTAAAATTGAGTTGGTCTATGAAGGCGAAGTGGAAGGCCCCGTATATGTAGCGCAAAGCCTGATTGGTAAAGCCATGCGTGCAGAGTTTCTGAAATATTTTCCGAATCCGGAGGCAGTGAAGAAAAAGAAATCAGGCAAGAATCCTTTCCAGCAGGTATCTGCCTGGTTTGGCGAAGGCAATGTGATTGATTTCCTGAACGACCTCACCGACCGTGAATATAAAGCAAGACTAAAAACCATTGAAGGATTGGATGAACTGGTAGAAAACTTCCAGCCAAAGCTTAACGAAAACGATAAGCTGTTTATGATGGAGTTTGCCCTGCATGGTTTAGCTGAATATTCATTAATCAGCAAACAATCCTTAGATACAGGTCTGCAATTCAAAGACTTACTCGACAGTATGTTTGACCCGAATAAGATGAAGTTTGATGATGAGGATGGGGATGATGATTTTAAGAGGTATTGATTAGTAGAGGATATTTAACAAAAAAGCACATCGGATATACTGATGTGCTTTTTTGTTTATTAAAATTTTACACCCCGCTCTAGACTGCAACACCTTTCAGCGTTAATCGCTTATGATAGAAAATATACGAACACGCCAATACTGCTAATAATACAAGCATAAATGCCCAGTCTTTAAAGGCAAAGCCGGAAGCATAAAAAGAATAGGTTGCACCGATAAGATCATAAGTAAAACCTGCATACGCCCATTCTTTAAGTCGCGGAAAACCCGGTGTAAGGATTGCTATTGTACCCAATAATTTTGCTACTGCCAAAAATTGAAATACATAAGGCTTGTACCCTATGGCTTCCATCATTTTTGTGCCTTCGGGGTTCTCTATAAAGCTTGTGACACCCGAAAAAAGCATCATAGCCAATATCAGCCCGGTTGAAATCCAGTAAATAACGTTGATTGTTGTTTTGCTCATGTTAATAATAATTAGGTAGTTTAATTGTTTGATAGCAAAGCAATATTGCCCATATATTACCTACTGAATTGCTAATATATCCTCTATTGATTTTAAAACCCAAAATACATTCCGACATTTTTTGAATTATTTCACCGGTTCGTTATTTAGCCCCCAATTAATTCCCTTTAATAATCTTCCTGCTCGCCACCTTAGCCCCAACTTTAATTTTCAATACATATACCCCATCAGGCATTGTTTCCAGATTAATCACTTCATTAAACAATCTACCTGATTTGCTCTCTTCTGATTTCATCAGCATTTTACCCTCAACATTATATAATTGAAACCCGAGTTTTTCAGGCACCAGAGTTTCGACCGATAACTGGCAAATACCCTGTGTAGGTACTGGATAAAGGTTGATTTTCGCACCGGTTAGCTCTTCATTACCCAATATAATAATCTTTATCTCAGCTTTGCCACTTACGGTGCCGACACCACAATCATTTTTAACAGAGGCCAATTCGTAAACAGTTGTTTGCAAAGGCTTTACAGCAAATTCAAAAGGGCTTGCGTTGGCCGTAAACTCCTGATTATTGGTTAATTTGATTGTCCAGGGTGGCAATGAAGTCAAATCAATCTTAATTCTGGTTGAATCTCCACTTATTAGTTCTTTATTGCCGCTGATAAAGGCGGTAGGCAGAATAATCTTTTCCTTTACTATTATGGCATTACTCATTCTTCCGCAGTTTTCATTTTCCACCCATACTCTATACGTTCCTTCAGCAGATGCTTTAATAGTTTGCGTCTGATTATTGCTAAACAACTGGTTGTTTTTCAGCCAGGTATAAGTAAAATTACCTTGCGGAGCAACTATACTGGCAGTGCCATTGGGGCATATAAACAGGCTATCCTGATTGGGAGATAAGGTTTTAGGGATACTTAATTTTAAATCGCCAGCTCCTATCCTAATTGAATCTGCTGATACGCAAGTCCCTTGTTTTAAAATAAACTTATAAGTTCCTTCATTTAAGAATGGTTGATTATATTGATGTCCTATAATCTTACCATTCAATTGCCATTCATAACTTGAGGGCTTGCTTATAAGCACCCCACCATAGGTATAATATTCTAAAATACTCGACATATTTGGATGCAAATATAAACTATCATAACATGTAGAGAAATACTTACTAAGTTTAACATCTAACTTGCTAAACTCTATTTTTACTTGATTTGAAAGATAAGCACAACCCTTATTTATCTGAGTTTCTAACTGATAAAGTCCCGTTTCTCTAGCGAATATATACCCCTTGGTTTCATTAGGTATAGCAACTCCATTTAATTTCCATTGATGGATAGGACTATAATTAGCCCCATACTCCCAACCATTTACTAATAAACTATCCAGACACGTACTCGATGAGATTGGACGATTCATTGAATAATTAATAATGTTATTCTTAGAAGCAACATGTATAGTATCAGATAGCAACATAAAAGTTTTAGAGCCATTTGCCAATGAAAAGCTTGCAACAGCATGATAACTTCCGGGCTCCTTAATTATAAAATCGCTATACCATCGCACCTCTTTAAAAAATTGATTATTGCGATAAATTTTACATAACATATTATATCCATACGTCTGTCGATCCCAATACATATATCCTGACATTTCTTCTCCTTCACAAAATTCTTTTCTAAATCCTTTAAACTCTATAACTTTAAATTTATCAGTTTTTTTTATAAATACAGTTTTAGAGAAAGCTATACATTTGCCCTGAGTAATTTTCAACCTGTATTTCCCGACATCTTTAGTTAAATATTTATAATCATTGGCACCTGAAATGTCAATATCGTCTTTTTGCCATTGATATTTAATACCTTCCAGAAAATTTACACTATTCTGGCTATATTTTAAATAATCAATACTTCTAATCGTAACCTCTTGCCCTTCAAATATTTCAACAGTATTATCCTTTACCTGAAAACTTGGCGTAAGATAAATATCCGTTACAGTTAACTCTCCTACTTTTATCTTAACCGTATTTGAAATAGCTTCACACTCGCCTTGACGAATTTTAAGAGAAAAATTACCAGATTGCTTAGCTGTATAATTATTTTGATTGGCTCCATTTATATCCATTCCGTTGATTCGCCATTGATAGCTTAGATTTGGCAAATCTCCATCAATTGATAAATTACTTCCAAAATCTTCGCAAACAGGAAGATGTGTATCCCCTGTAATATATGGATTATCGAGTTCTCCAATTTTTACCCTAACATGCCCTTGGAGGCTATCTGCTGACACACAGCCCTCTTGAGTTACCCTCACAAAATAACTCCCGGATTCGGTAGCCTGATAAGAATAATCATTAGCCCCTTCTATTACTTTACCTTCTTTTAACCATTCAATTTTATCATATTCAAGAATAGGCCATACGTCAAGCTTTACCGAATTTCCGGTACAGGCTTTAGTTGTTGCATAATTGACTCTCACATAATCATGTACGTAATTTCCGACATAAATAATATTTGATTTAATTTTGGTCTTACTGCTTTCAATTACTAAAGTATGATAACTCCCGTCTGTTGTGAATTTCATTGGGCTGGATTCAGAAGAAGCCAATAGCAAATTTGGTACTGAATTAACCACAAAATACAAATTAAATGTTTCATCGCTTGGAAAATCCCCCTTAATTGAAAAGATTAATTCATTTTGAGAACCAATACAAAGACGTTTTGAAGGTTGATGCAACTCAATACTTTGACTAAAAGCAGCAAACGAACTAAAAAACAGCAATAGTAAAAAGGTAGTGGTTTTCATTGTTTTGATTGGAATAGGTATTCTTAGCAGAACACAGCGTTTATAATGCAAATAAGGTAAATAGTTTTGAAAATATTAAAATATTATCGCAACTATTTACCTTATTTTTCAACTGTATACGTCTATTATCCCAAATTCGCCAATGCCTCTTCTAATGCCTTGATTTTTGCATCTGCATCGGTTAGTTTCTGGCGTTCTTTTTCTACCAGTTCGGGCTTGGCGTTTTGTACAAAGCGCTCGTTAGCCAGTTTAGCTTCTGTTGATTTTTTGAAGCCTATGATATAATCGAGTTCTTTTTGAAGATTGATTTTTTCAGCTTCTACGTCAATATTAGACCCTAAGTCAATCGTAAATTCATCGCCTTTAATCACAAAGCTGATACCATCTGCTTTATCGTCAACATATTGTATGGCTGAAATATTGGCTAGTTTCTGAATCAAACCTGACAATGCCTCATAGCGAGCCTGATTAGCTGTTTTAATGGCCAATGGCAATGCTTCTTTCGGTGAAATCTGTTTCACATTACGTGTGTTACGTACCGTCGAAATGATTTCGGTTAAAATCTCAAAATCAGCAAGGATTGCTTCATCCACCGCCCCACCTGTAGGGAATGGTGCAATACAGATAGAATCGTTGGCTTCTCTGGTTTTGATATTCTGCCAAATTTCTTCACTAATAAATGGCACCCACGGATGCACCAATCGCATCAGTTCATCAAAGATTTCAAGCGTAGCATCGAAAGTCTTTTTATCAATCGGCAGGCTCTTCTCGTCTACATAAGCAGGTTTTATCATTTCAAGATATAGGCCACAGAAATCATCCCAGATAAGGATATAAGTGCTCTTCAGGGCATCAGACATCCTGAACTTGCTATAATGGTCAAGCGTTTCGGCTACTGCTTTATTCAATTTCGATTTGAACCATTCAATAGCCTTTGCTGACGAATCAGCTTGTTCTAAGGTTTCTGAAACCTCCCAACCCTGTACCAGCCTGAATGCATTCCAGATTTTATTATTAAAGTTTCTTCCTTGCTCAATTAGTTTTTCATCATACAATAAATCGTTTCCGGCAGGTGAACTAAAGAG
>CALRLS020000428.1:0-4962 GCA_943368815.1 Cyanobium sp. NIES-981 | reverse complement strand
CCCTTGATATATTCTGCAAACTGAAATCATACTTCCCGCTTCTGATGATATAAGGGCCTGTCATCGTAAAACCTCCGCGGGTATCGTATTCAATGCTGAGTTGTCCATTGCCTACGGCAGTCAGCTGGTCCTTATTAATCCGGTCAAATATCACCTCACATTCGGCATCTGGTGTAATCGTAAAGTTAAAAGCCATTTTCAGACTACCTGCTTCTTCGTTGGCAACAGAGTCTTTTTTAGCTCCTTTATTTTTTGCCTGCTCTGTATTTCTACTTACAAACGTAATACCCTCTTCTTCTGTATCAACACTGGTGGCACCGTCTAAAGGTATCGTAATTTTTGTTCCTTTTTTACTGGTCAGGTTTCCGGTAATAGCCACATTCTTAAATGTCCCGGTGATATGCATATCTCCGGTTGCCATTCCTACCCCATAAAAATCCTCATTGTTTCTGATGTTTGTGTTCATGATTCTGAAGCCGTCACGGTCTCTCATATAAGCATGAAGACCCAACATGAAATTGCCTCCACCCCCATTAAAAATCCCACCTGCCAGTTCAGCTTCATTGCCGTTCACCAATGCATCTCTAACCTTGAAACCCTTTTGCACCACAAAACCCTCTTCGTTAAAATTTATCTTATCATCAAAATACAAAGGCACATTCAGTTCGTTCAGAATCAGGCTGCCTCTTTCAATATCAACACTCCCTCTCACAATCGGGTCACCCGGTGTACCTCTGACACTCAGCACACCTGAGGCATAACCACCTATATTCGAAAAAATATCGTCTACAAACGATTGGAATATCACAAGATCAGCTTTTTTGAGATCGGCTTTCAGATTCAACGGGTCGTTCTCGTCTTTAGGGTCATAAGTACCCGATAAACGGAATATCTCATTATTGAGTCTGACAATAGTACCATTGATATTCAGTTTCTGAATCAGATTATCCCATAGTACTTCACCTTTTATTGCACCAATCCGGCTGTTTTTATAGAACAATTCATCAATACCAAACTTGCTTGTTATCAAAGCATCCTCGTAAATATCTCTCAGCATCAGTTTACCGTTTACAATACCTTTTAAGTCTACGTTTGTTAGTGGCTTAATAGTCTGCAAATCAAAAGCATGCACGTTTACATAGGCTTCTTTCAGGCTGTCCGGCGATAAATAACCATTCATTGAAATACTCTGATCTTTATTAGAAATGGCTACATTCTGAAAACAAATATCAGATTGATAAAAATTAATCAGGTTGTTTTTGGCCAGTTGCCAGGTTTCGCCCAGCAAATCAAGCTTGGTATTTCTATCGTTAAAAGTCAGGTCTATTTCGTCTTGCATGAATGCCAGCTGCCCGAATACCTGTGCTCTATTAGAGCTCTTCTGCTGTTTCACTTTCGCATCAAACTCTATCACATTGGCCTGCCCCCATGCACCGTTTACTTCCAGTTTTTCCGTAGGCTCCATATCACCCAGTTTTTGCTTCTCCGAATTAAAGACCAGTGCAGTCAGAATTTTAGGTGAGCTCACCTCTTTAGAAGTATTAAAATCTAATTCGTTATTGTAAAAGGCAAAGCTGCCGTGTCTGAGCGTATCAATTTTTCCACCCAACGAAAGCTCTACCGTATTTCTGATATTCAATTGGCCGTTCAACTCGGTATTGGGTGATATAAACAGTGCAGGGTAAAAATAAGCAAAGAAAGGCTCAGATTTCTTGAACAGCACCTTGTAATCGAGACCATATCGGGGTTGCAACGTTTTATATGGCAGGTTCATATAATATGCCATCCGTTCAGCTTCATTTTCAACAAAATACTGTGTATATTCTTTCGAAAACCTTTTAACATCATTAATAACCTGACTTGGTGTAAACTTACCGGTAAGGTCAATATTAAAGAATTCCGAGAGAAGACCGATGCGCCGGAAATTATTATTCAGTTCAGAAGTTACAAAAACCGAATCAATCCCCAATTTTCTATTATCATACTGCAAAACTGTGTGTAGCAGCTTTGCCTGCCCTATCCAGTTATCCAGTTCGTTACCCTGAAAATCCAGATTTATTTCTGAGCGCAGTTTTACGTCATTTTTTGCATATCCGAGGGCACGAAGGTTGGCATTCTGTACAATACCATGAATATCAAATTTGTTCAGTTCTTTGCTGAAATCAATCTTGCCACCTACGTTAAAGGTCAGATTAGTGTCTTTTACACTTATTCGTCCATCAAACAAAGACTGACTCATTTCGCCATCAACCTTGATATTCCTGAAATCATAACCATTGAACCATATATGCTTCACGTTCCCGTTGAAATTCAGCAACGCATCCTTAATTGTAAGTCCTTTGCCTTTGATTTCGCCATTGAACGACATTGTTTGCAGACTTTCTTCATTTACCAATTTGCCAAGTTCCAGTTCATCAATCACCAATGAGCCTGAATAAGTAGGCAAGACCTTACCATCAGGAATCTTCATGGCTATATTACCAGCTACAAGCCCCATTTCAGATTTCACAAAGGCATCAGTAATGAAATCGTTATAAAGTCCTTTAAAAATCCCGGCAAAGTTTACCAGTCCGAATTTCTGTACGTGTCTCAGATAAAGCGAATCGCCAACATACTGGCGGGCATCAGTTGCATCAATCTGGGAGGGTTTCCAGGTCAGATCCATCACCGCCTTTCGTAAGTCCGGCATATTCTTAAAGGCAATTTCTCCATCCAGATAACTCTTCTTACCAAATTTAAGGTTAAAATCCTTTACCCGAAAATCGTGTACCGTCCCTTTAAAATCACCATTGAGCAGGTAATTCTCGTGGTATTCATACATATCAGTGGCAAACCTTGCTAAATCCTGGGCATCAATCTCACAATCACGCAGGTCGCCTATCATTTCTACCCGTTCATTAAAATCCTTGAAATCTCTCGGTGTTACATAATTGAAGTGAACTGATTTTTTTAGTGTAGAATTATTAATCCGGGCATATAAATCATCAAATTTCATGTGCTGCCTCGAATAGAAGAATTGCGTGTTCAGTTGTTTTATTTCAAGGTTACTTCTCCGGTCTGCACCTTTCAAATCAGTCAGGGCAAATTTGATAGTATCTCCCTGAATGAAGAAGTCCTTCAACAGCCCTTGTACGCCATGTACAGTAAAATTATTGTAATCAAATTCTTCTTTCGGAAATCGTTCTTCCTCAGGGTCTTGCAGGGTAAAAGTCCCACCCTGAATATAGGTTTCATCAATCGTAAACGGGATATTACGCTCTATCCTTATCTTAGCTGTATCAGGTGTAGATGTCAGTCCTTCAATCTTTGCTATCCATTTATCAATATTCAAATCGCCATCGGGTTCATAGATGAGTTTCACCCTTGGGTCTAAGACCATTACATAATCAAGGTTGTTATCAAAAGTCACAAAAGTATTCCAGTCGAAATCAAAATTGGTTTTAGAATTGACGTACAATTCTTTCACAAAAATCATTTCCCGGTTTTTGTGATCATAAATCGTAATGTTCTCTAAGGTAATTTCATCAAACCAGGTAAGTTTGGCTTTTTCTATTTTTACTTTTGAACCCAGTTTTTCGGAAAGATATTCGGTAGCCCTTTGTAGTGTGCTGGTTTGTATAATCGGGAGTTGCATTGCGTAGAATACCATTATCATCCCCAGAAATAAGAAGAGAATCAGATTTAGGAGTATTCTGCCTGATATTTTTAATGCCCTACGCAAAATAATTAACAAATTAATAAATTAGTGAATTACTGAGTACTAATTTTGTGTTCTTGATTTAATGAAAAAGGTTTTAATAACCTTAAAACGCAAAATTTTAATCCTAAGTTTTGAATATATTAGCTATCGAATCCTCGTGTGACGAAACGTCAGCATCTGTTATTTCTAACGGTAAAATCTACTCCAACATTGTAGCAGGACAGCTAATTCATGAGCGTTTTGGTGGTGTTGTACCAGAGCTGGCCTCCCGTGCCCACCAACAACATATTTTACCGGTGGTTGAAAATGCTTTAAAGAAGGCAAATATAACAAAAAATCAGCTAAATGCTATAGCATTTACACGCGGACCCGGTCTTTTAGGCTCTTTATTGGTAGGCACCTCCTTTGCCAAGGCTATGGCGCTCGGGCTGAATATCCCATTGATTGAGGTCAATCATATTCAGGCGCATGTATTGGCACACTTTATTGATGAACCAACTCCTGCTTTTCCTTTTTTATGCCTGACTGTCAGTGGAGGCCATACACAGATTGTATTGGTGCGGAATCATCTGGAGATGGAAGTGATAGGAGAAACACAGGACGATGCCGTAGGTGAAGCATTTGATAAAACCGCCAAACTTTTAGGCTTACCCTATCCGGGTGGCCCATTGGTAGATAAGTATGCCCAACAGGGTAATCCCTTAGCTTTTGAGTTTCCCTTGTCTGAAATGCCGAAATATAATTTCTCGTTCAGTGGTATCAAAACAGCTATTTTGTACTTCTTAAAGGCAAATCAGGCAAAAAACCCTGCTTTTATTGAAGAAAACATAGCTGATATATGCGCCAGCGTGCAACATACCCTGATAAAAATGTTGTTACAAAAACTTCGCAAAGCTGCCAGAGAATTAAATATTAAGGAAGTGGCTATTGCAGGAGGGGTCTCGGCTAATTCGGGACTTAGAAAAGCCATGCAGGACCTGGGAGAGAAAGAGAGCTGGAATGTGTACATTCCCCAGTTTCAGTATTGCACCGATAATGCTGGAATGATTGCTATGGCAGCCCATTTTAAATACCTGAAAGGAGAATTTACCTCTCAGGAGATAAGTCCTCTGCCCAGAATGGAATGGTAATTCCTGTTTTGTGTTTTATATAAACAGAGCCTTGCTGGTTGGCAAGGCTCTGTTTATTTTTATTTATTCATTGCAACATTATCCTTTTTTCTGGTTCGGATCACCCTCAGTACTTCCTGCCCAATTTTGACT
>CALRLS020000427.1:0-4962 GCA_943368815.1 Cyanobium sp. NIES-981 | reverse complement strand
TCCGGCTTTTGGGAATTTTGTAAAAGTCGAAATGAAGGTAAGCCAAAACACCTGCTATTATTATAATCAGGGTTATAGTTACAATAAGCTTTGTATTTCTTTTGTTCTTTATTGGCATGTTCGCTTATAATTTCAAGCTCATTTCTTTGTTATTTTAGCTTCTGCCAATTCAATTTTTTTATCAATTAACAGGTACGATTGTACCGTATTTTTATTGAAGTCTATCACCTGACTTACACCAATACCGTCTGCCTCTGCCCAGGTAACAAACACATTGTTGCCTTCCAGTTCTTTTTGGTAATATCTGTCAGTTTCATGCCTGCCTTTTTCTTCTCCGAAAGCACATTCCCAGCGTAGCGTGCTGTCTGTTAAGCATTTTACTTCATATCGGGCATCGCCATAATCATATACATAAGTCTGGCCAACTTCCAGTTTTCCTTTGTTTATCAATGGGATTTCTTCTCCTTTACCGATGCATGATGATAAAATGACCGTTACGATAATTGTTAATATAATTTTGTTCATATTGTATAAAATAGATTTTTTGGGTCAAATAAGATTAAACTTTTAGTGCAGCAACCTGCCCCCTATGACGATTAATATGGAAACGAAGAAACTCTAATCTTTGTCGGATATCAAACGGGCCCGAAATAGGGTGGGGGAAAGTCATTATATTTAAGTCGTCGTCTGTCAGTTTGTTGGCAAGAGCTTTAAGAGGTAGGTCAAGGCTTTGAAGATAATTAGCCCACAAATCAATCGGCCCACCTACTCTTGGGGCAGCGCTTGCCGGTACTATTTCTTTTGGCTTCCATGTTCTATCAATAATGGCCTCTATTGGTAATCCATGATTGAGATGCTCTCCTTCCCATACTGATTTCCCCTGTTCTTTAGCCTCAATGGTTTTATAGATGGCAACCAAACCATTTTGTTCGGCCCAGTATAAATGTTCGGTAATTTCTATGGTATTCCATATCTCATCAGATGCCTTATAGCTAATCTGATAAGGATTTAAACTATTAATTTCTGATAGATATGCTGCTCTTGCCTCACTGATTGAATCTATCAGGGACTGTACCTGAGTCATGAATAGGTAGATTATATTTATTCTCTAAAATAGATAAAATGCAACTAAAGAAAAAGCTTATTTCTTAGGAATTATTGCCGTGGCTTCAATTTCTATTAATACATCCTCCCGGTATAATCTACTTACTTCAACCAAAGTACTTACGGGGGGTGTTTTAGTATTCACAAATTTGTCTCGAACATCCCTTACCATTTGAATTTTGTTTACATCTCTGATAAAAATGGTGATTTTTGCAAGGTGATTCATATTACCTCCTGCTTCCTCAATAATGTTTTTGATGTTTGTAAAAACCTGTTCGGTTTGTCTGGTCATATCATCTTTACCCACCAGATTTCCCTCCTTGTCCAGTGGAACCTGCCCTGCAATGAGCAGCATTGTCGCATTGCCTAAGTCTATTTGTGCGGTATGAGAATATCCTTTTGGCGTAGCAACAGAGCCTGGATTGACCAACTTTAAAGTGCTTTGCGAGAAAGTATTAAAAGAGATGAATAACACGAAAATCGGAAGAGTGAATTTCATTTGTTGTTAATTTTGACCAAGCCAAAATTAACAACAAATTTCTTCTTTTGAATATTTATTAATTGTAATCCTATAAATTACAGATAAGTATAAACCCCTTGAGAGTATTGATGCTTGAACCGCTCAAAAGCTTCTTTTTCAAGGCGTTCCTGATGGGCAGGATGAGCCACTTTTATTAGTTCTTTGGCACGTTCCACTAAATTTTTGCCATAGAGATAAGCAATACCGTATTCTGTTACCACATAATGTACATGTGCCCGGGTAGTTACTACTCCTGCACCTTCTTTCAGATGTGTCACAATTTTCGATTCGCCGTTTTTAGTAGTAGAAGGTAGGGCAATAATAGGTTTGCCACCTTCTGACAAGGCAGCCCCTCTGATGAAATCCATTTGTCCGCCAACACCTGAAAACATCCGATAACCAATGCTATCGGCGCATATTTGCCCTGTAATATCAATTTCGATGGCGCTATTAATAGCAGTTACTTTCGGATTCTGACGAATAATAGCCGTATCATTCACATAATCTACTGGCAACATGGTTAGCAAAGGATTATCATCTACAAAGTCATAAAGCCGTTGAGTACCATATAGGAACGTTGATACAATTTTACCGGGGTGCTTCTTCTTATATTTCCCGGTAATAACACCTTTTTCTACCAACGGAATAACTCCGTCTGAGAACATTTCAGTATGGATGCCCAAATCTACATGATTGCCCAAAGCTGCCAATACAGCATTGGGTATATTTCCGATACCCATTTGCAAAGTAGCTCTGTCTTCTACCAGAGATGCTACATAGCTACCAATTTTTTGTTCTGTTTCCGTAGGATTTGCCCATGAAACTTCATGTAATGGAGCATCGAACGGCACCAAATAATTAATGCGACTTACATGAATCTGGCTGTCGCCTAAAGTGCGGGGAACGAATTTGTTGACCTGCGCAATAACCACATCAGCAGATTCGAGTGCGGCCAGGGTCGCGTCAACAGATGTACCTAATGAACAGAAACCACTTTTGTCGGGTGGGGAGACTGAGATTAAGGCTACATTCAGAGAAATAATCTTTTGTTTGAATAACCGGGGGATTTCTGACAAAAACACAGGAATATAGCTACCACGACCTTCTTCAATGGCTTGTCTTACATTTTTACCTATAAAAAACGCATTGGTATGAAATATTCCTTCATATTCCTCACGGGTATAAGGCGCATCTCCCTCTGTATGTAAATGATATAATTCAACATTCCGGAGTTCACCAGAACGTTTTACCAGATTTTCTAATAAATGCTGTGGAGCTGCTGCGACACTATGCACGTATATTTTATCGCCTGATTTAACTATTTTCAGGGCTTCTTCTGCGGATACAATAGGCATTTTAAAACTAGAATAATTTTCATACAAAATTCAGGCAAAAATTCATGACTAAATATGATATTAGTCAGTCATTTCTCTTTGTTCTATAATAACCAGAAAATTAATCCAACAGTTTATTTAATGTATAGCAGATAAGATTATTGAATAAATATTTTTCGTCGTTGGTTTTTAAATCTCCTGTGCGTAATTCATATACATAACCTGCTTTCATTTCTGATAATTCAATCGAAACTTTCTTACGGTCTGCTGATAGTTTAACAGATTTTACAGCTATGTCCTGTAAATCAAACTGCTTTGAGCCATAAGCCTGATGATATTCATAGTAAAAACGTTTGAATTTATAATTAGCTATATCTTTTGCCGCTTCTTCATTAAGAGGCAATGTGAAAGTTAAATCAAAACCTGTTTTGGTCAGATTCATGGCCATCACATCCAGATGAGTTTTACCTTTCCATGAGATTCTCTGGATACCTCTTGAACCAGCCCAGCCATGATCGTTTTGTCCTACCCATAGGCTGCCATCCGGTGCAAAAACCAGTCGATTATTCCCGATACGCATTTTAGACCCAAAATTCATTGGAATACAGGCACCTTGTAATGCTCCGCCTACTTCTTCAGGCAATATTCGCATCACGTATTTATGATCCATATCACCTACAAGGGTTTGCCCGGCAAATGGTCCGAATTTGCCATTCGTATTATCCCAGATTGGTTGAGTAGGAGAGTTGGCAAAATACCCATGTGGAAACTGGATAGATTCTTTGGTCCGCATACTGTCCAGTTTTGAAACGGGCAGGCTAATAGGCACTACTCGCGGGAAACCTTCTTTCCAGATTAAACCAGCAGGGTGTCCATAAAATTTACCTTCTTCTACATGAAATAATTTGCTTGTACCTAACCAGTCTCCCTGATTATCAGAAACAAGCAGTCGACCCTGTGCATCAAAACCCAGGCTATTCGGAGAACGGAAACCTACAGCATAGGGGTGAAGTTTGCCATCTTTGGTTAATTTCATAATCCAGCCCCTATATGGTACACATGAATACATACGGCCTGGTCGTGAAAGAGAATCATATTTTCCTCTTATTTCATTTCGGATGCCTGCGCCATTTGAAGCCAGATTCAAGGCGATGTATAAATTACCCTGTTTGTCAGCGACAGGGCCAAAGGCAAACTCATGATAATTGCCGGACAAGCCAAAATCATCCGTTACTGTCTGATAATCATCTGCTACACCATCACCGTCTGTATCTCTGATACGGGTCAATTCAGGGCGTTGCATAATCAGGATTTCCCTGTTATTGACAATCAGAATACCCAGAGGGTCATGCAGGCCTTCTGCAAACAATTTCCATTTTTTTGTTTTCAGATTATAGGTCATAATCTCCCCTCTGTGGAAACAGGCTATAAATCTGCCGTCGGGCATAAAACCGATTGCTCCGGTTTCGGCAATCAGCCCATCCGGTAAAGGAATGTTTTCAACTTTGTAATAATCTGCTGCAGAGTCTTTAGGTGCAAAATATTTTGCATATCCATTCTGAACAAATAACATGCAAGCGAATAAAAGTACTATATATCTTATGGTCTTCATCTTATTTTCTCATGGTTATGGTTAGCCTTTGTGTGCCTGCCGGAATCTTCAGTACACCCTTCTCAAATTTACCTGCCGAACTTCTGTAAGTTATTCCATCATCAGTTTGCGTAATGAACAATAAAGCTTTGGTATTATTCTTAAAAACAAAACTTCTACTTAAGCCAGCATCATCAGGCAGCAGTCTGAGTGTTTCCTGTACTTCAATATTATTCAATAAATACCTGAATGTAGGTATGCGATTAGTAAAATGATAACCCTTAAAATGAACTTCAGGGATGGCATCATCATTTCCTATTCTGAAAGGGAAACCTGTTTTATCCCGCCAATAAACATCGCCTACAATTTTGGTAAGTTTACTCCCATTCCCTTTCCATTGCTCGCTATTATCG
>CALRLS020000426.1:0-4963 GCA_943368815.1 Cyanobium sp. NIES-981 | reverse complement strand
GATTGTATTATATTATTTTTGTCTTACAATACATTATTAACTTTTATTTTTAATAATGGTTGTAGTCATAAAACTATATAATGTCTCCAAAATATTCAAACATTATTCATCTTTTCAATTCAATTGGTCAAACGGACTTCCGATATTTTCTATTGTTTGCTTACTAAAATGAGTATATCTAAGCGTAGCCTTAATGTCATTCCCTAATACCTCTTGAACCAATTTAATATCGGTGCTTCGTTCGTGCAAATTTGTAGCATATCTGTGACGGAAACTATGAAACGTAACATCTTATATAATCTTTGCTTCATTAAAAAAGTTTTTACTGAAAGTTAATAGGGGTATAAGGCGATTGAATTGTCGTATAAAAAACCGTTTATCAAATAGATACGTCCGAATTTGACTGGAAAAAGCTATGTTTGCATAAAATTATAAACCAGCAATGTAAACGGCTTAAGAGGTGCAATTGACAGAGCAAGAAATAGTTGGTGCAATCAGACAGGGCAATGATCGTATTTTCGAAACGGTTTTTCGGAAGTATTATCAGAGCTTATGCAATTATGCCAACTCAATGCTTAAAGAAATGGACGAAGCCGAAGAAATAGTACAGAATTTGTTTTCGGCATTATGGGAGAAAAGAGCAGATTTAGAGATCAATATATCGCTAAAATCATATTTGTACAGAGCAGTACATAATCATTGCCTGAACCGAATTAAACACCTGAAGATAAGAGAAGAGTATCAGCAATATGCCAATAACTATTATGAGAGCTCTTATGAATCGGTTAATCAGGCGGTTATGAAGAGTGAACTGGAAAGGAAAATTGATGAAGCCATTGATAAATTACCTGAACAGTGCCGATTGATATTCAGACTTAGCCGTTATGAAGAGTTAAAATACCACGAGATTGCCGAACAATTGGGGATATCGCCCAAAACTGTAGAGAATCAGGTAGGAAAGGCTTTAAAAATATTAAGACTGGAGTTAGCAGAGTATCTGCCACTGATTATAATGTTGCTTGAGGGATTAATGCGTATCAATATTGACTATTGGTATATTTAAATTGCCCGATAGATAAAAATACTAAATGAATACGAATCATTCAGATAATAATGAAGACCTATTAGGTAAATATCTGGCACAGGAAACTGATGCTCAGGAGAACGCCTTTATCGAAAAGTGGCTTCAGGAGAATGAGGATAATCAGAAAGAATTAAATGATTATTCATTTATCTGGGAAAAAACAGGTGGTTTTAAGCAGGAGAACCTACAAATAGTGGACCTTGATGCCGCCTGGTTGAAGGTGAGGTCGAAAATGGATTCTCCTGCTGATACAAAGCATATAACTTTAAATCCGGCACCTAAGCAGCGGAAGTTTTTTACATTGGGTATTGCCGCAAGCATTACGATTCTTCTGAGCATTGGCTTATTAGCATATTTCTTTCAGGATTCAGCACCGGAAATTATTACATTACAGACTACCAAAAATACTAAGGAACAAGTCCTACCTGATGGCTCAGTGGTATTCCTGAATGCTCATACAAGGCTTACTTATCCTGAGGATTTCTCAGGTGATTCCCGTGAAATCAGTTTGACAGGAGAAGCATTTTTTAATATTAAGCGGGATGAAACAAAGCCCTTTGTGATTCATGCCAATGGTTCTGATGTGAAGGTTCTTGGAACTTCATTTAATGTACGGGCGTATACCAAAAATGTAGAGGTGAGTGTTGAGACTGGAAAAGTACAATTTAAGAGCAAATCTAAAGCAACGCTTTTAATTGCAGGTGAAGAAGCCATTTTTGAAGCCGAAAGCGATACCATTAAAAAGCAGGTAACACTCGATAAAAATGCTTTTGCCTATAAAACCAAAGTATATATATTCGAGAATTCAAGCCTTGAACATATAGCTAAGGTGCTGGCCGAAGGGTATCATGTCAATATTTCGCTAAAAAATAACCGTATCAAATCCTGCCGATTGACAACTAAATTTGATAATGAGCCGCTACCTAACGCCCTGAATATCATTGCTGAAACATTGAATCTAACCGTAAGCATCAAAGGTGAACATTATATACTTGATGGTGAAGGGTGTTCAGAATAGACCATTCTAATTTCGGATGTCCTCATTATAGCACTGAAAAAAAAGTTTTTTTTCGTAGGGGGGAAATAGTTTTGAGGTGTCATATCTACAAAACAATCATTTATGAAAAAGCTACTAGTATTTATTTTCTTATTGCATCTTTCCGAATCTTTTGCTCAGAATACCCCACCGCTCGAAAGAGTTATTTCTGTAAAAATCAATAATGAAAAACTAGATCTTGCACTGAAGACTATTTCGAATGCAGGAAATTTTAGTTTTTCGTATAATCCTGATGAACTCGATATTAATAAACGGGTTTCAGTTTCTGCTCAGAATCAACCTGTGAGAGAAGTATTGAATACGATTTTCGGGAATACCGCTACATTCAGGAATCGCGGAAATTATATCATTCTGAAGAAAAATGATGAAGAGCCGAAAAAGGATTTTTTCGTGATGGGCTACGTTTCAGACGGGGAGACGGGCTTAAAAATTGAAAAGGCAAGTGTATATGAACCTATCACACTGGCGTCCGCCGTCACCAACCAATATGGTTATTATCGCTTGAAAATTCCAAATACCCTTCCGAATGTAAACCTACAAGTAAGAAAACAAAACTATCGTCAGGAAGAACTTCCTGTAAAGGGCAGGGTAAATACAACCCTGAACGTATCGTTATTGCCTGTTAAACCAATGCAGGCTTCGGTTAAGAAATTGGAACCTATAGCTATTAAGACAGATACGCTGCCTTTGAAAAGAATAGATAGTATCGTGCCAATCCATGTTGAACCTATCATATTAGCCAGGAAAGATACATTGATTCATACGTCAAATAAATTGGATTATAAAGACTATTGGAACGAGACTAAAGACGGATTAATTGAGGCACACCGACAAATAACTGACTGGTTCATAACTACCAGACAGAATATCCATTTAGATAATATTAAGGATACTATTTATCGTTCGGCCCAAATCTCAATTTTACCTTTTGTTGGTACAAACCATTATCTGAGCGGAAATGTCATCAATGATTATTCTGTAAATATCATTGCAGGCTATTCTTTAGGTGTCAGGAAATTAGAACTAGGCGGGTTTATGAATATCGTAAGAGGTCGGGTTCAAGGTATTCAGGCGGCAGGCTTTACGAATCTGGTAGGTGAAACTATGAAAGGCGTGCAGGCGAGTGGTTTTGCCAACATAGTAGGTCAAAGTGCTTATGGGATACAGGGTGCAGGATTTACTAATCTGGTTTTCAGAAACTTTAGTGGAGTTCAAGGTGCAGGTTTTGCCAATGTGGTACTTAATAGTACCAGAAACTCTATTCAAGGAGCAGGTTTTGGAAACGTGATTTTGGGTAATGGAAGCGGCGTGCAAGGAGCTGGTTTTGCGAATATTGCTATGGGGAATTTTAAAGGGGTTCAGGCCTCCGGTTTTTTAAATTATGTTGGCGAAGAATTTAAAGGTGTGCAGGCGGGAGTCCTAAATATCGCTTATCGCGTCAATAATGGACTACAGGTAGGGGTATTAAACTTTGCAGAAACTTCTAATTCTATACCAATTGGCTTTGCCAGTTTTGTAAAAAGAGGAGGGTATCGTCGATTGGAATTGAGTAATGATGAGGTAAATATGGCTAATATCACTTTCAAAACCGGTGTAAGAAAATTCTATAATATTTTTACTGCTGGCTATAGTTTTGGTGAAATCAATAAACCTTTATTCAGTTTTGGTTATGGATTGGGCACAGCGTGGAAATTAAACCGGACTTTCTGGCTTAATTTTGATTTGGTAAGCTCACACTTACAGAATGATGTATATGAATGGGAGATAAACCAATTGATTCGGGGAAGTTTAGGGCTGGAGGTACACCTTTCGCCTCGTGTAGCTTTATTTGTTGCGCCAAGTATTAGTTTTCATGCCACACAGGAGTCTGAAATTAATCTGGGGCAATTCAGCAAATTTAAGTTTTACGAGCAGGAGGGAAGGTATTTTGGAGAAAGAGCCATGCTGTCGTCATGGCTGGGCTATCAGGCCGGAATCAGAATTTGTAATTTATAGAGAGTAAATATTGCTAGAGCCTTGAAACTTCAAGGCTCTTAACTTAGAAGCTGTTTAAGTTAATCTTGTTTCGTTCAAAATGGCGGTCCGCCCTGCGGTTCTTTTTCACAAATACTGCGTTGGTAAAATCCCGCGCGGCGTCCGCTCATTTGGCTCTGCCAAACTCCGGTTTTAGCACCTTGTCTTTGCAAAAAATAATACATTTTGATTCATAAAATTTAAATAAACAACTTCTTAAAATTTATACCCGATATTAAATCCTAATCCACGGAGGTTGAGATATTTCAGATTTCGGGCATTATCAATTCTTACGCCCTGATGGTCAACTTCTAAAGAAAGATACTGTTCATTGATTTTAAAAGTATCAATAATTTTTCCTCTTAAATCTTTGATGAATTGCTCATCATATCCTTCAAGATTCTGTTTAGATTCGCCATGAATGGATACTTTTCCAAAGTGACCGCCAATAATAAACCAGTCGAATGTAAAACGATTACCCAGTCGGAATTGCTTACCAAGCATCAGCCCACCTGTGAAAGTTTTTATTTGCGTTTCTACAGGTAACTCCACTCTGGCCAATGCGCCTCTGTATTCCATATCCACAAATACAGGTGCTGTTCCGTAATAGCTATTATACTTACCGAAAACAGCAATATATGTACCTATTGGCGCTGATTTGTCTTTGCCAAGATAGAAGCGCAACTCGGGAGTAATATGAAACATACCTACAGTTGATTCAGACTTTTTCACATTCTCCAGACTTATATAATCAATTCTGCTATCGGCTGCATCGATATATTTTTCTACTGTTTTCGCAAATGGAATCT
>CALRLS020000425.1:0-4967 GCA_943368815.1 Cyanobium sp. NIES-981 | reverse complement strand
GATAAGTGGGGCTAAAAACTAATTTTTCTATAAAATATTATATGCCAAAAATATTGGTACTTCTTGGCTCCATGATTGTATTTAGTTCTTGCAATTCAAAAGAACAATCAGTAACTAATACTGCTGGTCAGGCAATAATAAGTAATAAGAAGCCATTAGCTAACTCAATGGATTCTTCTCAATTAGCTCAATATATTCCTGAAGGATACCTATTGCTTGATTCGGCTTCAGGAGATTTGAATCGCGACCAATATACTGACATGATTCTGGTATTAAAAAAGCCTGATGAAGAAAAAACCTCAGATGTATCAGAGCATCCAACATTAAGACCATTATTACTATTAATCGGGCAGCCTTCTCATACCTATAAAGTTGTTGCCAGAAATGATAAAGTGGTAGAATGTGTTGACTGCGGCGGAATGATGGGAGACCCGTTTCAAAGAGTTGTTATAAAAAAGGGCTATTTCTCTATTGAGCATTATGGTGGAAGCGCCTGGAGATGGTCAGCAACCACTACTTTCAAATACTCACCGGTGGTTAGCGATTGGCATTTGTATAAACAAGGCTACGAGAGTTTTCATGCATCAGAGCCGGAAAAGGTGAAAACAACTATTGAAACGGCCAAAGACTTCGGCAAGGTCCTTTTTAGCGAATACGATACGTATAAATGATACTTGCTTAAGGCGCAGGAATGCGCTCATTTATTGAATTTTAACAAATAAGACCTGGCCTATCTCAGAGACCCCCAACAAAGCAAAAACCACCTTTTGCAAGGTGGTTTTCTCGTGAAGATTAAGAAAGAAAGAAGTCGGAATCCCTATGAGCCACACATCTCGCAACCCTCAGGGTCGTCGAGTGAGCATTGCATAGCGGCGTATTGATACTCGTCATCACTATTAAAACTTGCGACTGCTGCTGCCTTTGCCGTTTGTTCTTCGGCATATTTAGCATAATCTAATGGTTTTTCCTCTACAGTTGTTACTGCCGGTACTACTTCCGCAATTGCTTGTCTGTCTACCGTAAATTTCACAGCATCCGTAGCAGCTTTGGTGCGTAAGTAATACATACCTGTTTTCAAACCTGCTTTCCATGCGTAGAAATGCATAGAAGTAAGTTTACCGAAATTAGCATTCTCCATAAAGATATTTAATGACTGACTCTGGCAGATGTATGCCCCACGGTCAGCGGCCATATCAATAATGGTTTTTTGCTTGATTTCCCACGCTGTTTTGTAAATATCTTTCAGATTCTGTGGGACTTCAGGTATCGCTTGCACAGAGCCATTAGCGGCAATCAGCTTGTTTTTCATGGTATCGTTCCAGAGACCAATTTTTACCAGGTCTTTTAACAAATGTTTGTTTACCACTACAAACTCACCCGACAATACACGACGGGTGTAGATATTTGAAGTATATGGTTCAAAACATTCGTTATTGCCTAATATCTGGCTGGTTGAGGCGGTTGGCATCGGAGCCACCAAAAGTGAGTTACGCACACCATTCTGCTTCACTTTCTCACGAAGTTCTTCCCAATTCCAACGACCTGAGTCCGGAGTGACATTCCACATGTCGAATTGGAAAATACCTTGCGAAATCGGAGAACCCTCCCATGTAGCATAAGGTCCTTCTTTCACTGCCAATTCCATCGATGCTTCCATCGCAGCATAATAGATAGTCTCAAAAATATCCTTATTCAATCGACGGGCTTCGTCAGACTCAAAAGGCATTCTTAATACAATCAATGCATCGGCTAATCCTTGTACACCTAAACCGATAGGACGGTGACGAAGATTGCTTTTCTCTGCTTCCGGAACAGGATAGTAATTGACATCAATTACTTTATTCAGGTTACGGGTAATTACCTTTGTAACCTCATACAATTTGTCATGATCAAATTTCAAAAAGCCCGATTTAGTATCCTTCACAATATACTTTGGTAAAGCAATTGATGCAAGGTTACAAACCGCTACTTCATCAGGGGCTGTATACTCAATGATTTCAGTACATAAGTTTGAAGATTTGATTGTGCCCAGATTTTTCTGATTTGATTTCTGGTTAGCCGCATCTTTATATAACATGTACGGGGTACCTGTTTCTACCTGCGACTCCATCACAGCAAACCATAAGTCCTGTGCTTTAATGGTCTTACGAGCCTTACCTTCCAACTCGTATTTCTCATACAATCTTTCAAATTCTTCGCCATAACAATCTGACAGACCCGGCGCTTCGTGCGGACAGAACAACGACCAGGTATCGTTGGCCTCAACACGTTTCATGAATAAGTCAGAAATCCAGAGGGCATAAAATAAATCGCGGGCGCGCAATTCTTCTTTCCCGTGATTTTTCTTTAACTCTAAAAATTCAAAAATGTCGGCATGCCATGGTTCAATATAAATAGCAAATGAGCCTTTGCGTTTTCCGCCACCCTGATCAACATAGCGGGCAGTATCGTTGAAAACACGAAGCATTGGCACAATACCATTAGAAGTACCATTAGTACCTTTAATATAAGAACCCGTTGCACGAATATTATGAATAGCCAGACCAATACCACCTGCTGATTGTGAAATCTGTGCAGTTTGGCGCAGGGTATCATAAATACCCGTGATGCTATCGTCTTTCATCGTTAATAAGAAACATGATGAAAGTTGTGGTTTTGGCGTACCTGCATTAAATAATGTAGGGGTGGCATGTGTAAACCAACGTTCCGAAAGCAATTCGTAGGTTTCTAATACACGGTCAATATCATCGGCATGAATACCCACTGCCACACGCATCAGCATGTGTTGCGGACGCTCAACGATTTTATTATGCAATTTTAGTAAATACGATTTTTCAAGGGTTTTGTATCCGAAATAATCGTATCCGAAGTCTCTGTCATAAATAATAGCAGAATCAAGCGTTGCTGCATGTTTCTGAATTACTTTCCAGGTGTCTTTGCCAATTAATGATGCATTCTGGCCGGTTTTAGGGTCCACATACTGATACAGCATTTTCATGGTCCCTGAAAAAGACTTCAAAGTGTTTTTGTGAAGATTTGAAATAGCAATCCTGGCAGCCAAAATAGCATAATCAGGATGCTTTGTGGTCATCGAAGCGGCGGTTTCCGCAGCAAGGTTATCTAGTTCCGAAGTACTGACTCCATCATAAATTCCTGCTACAACTTTCATGGCTACTTCAACGGGTTGGACAAATGCCGGCTCAAGGCCATAGCATAAACGCTCAATTCGAGCTGTGATTTTGTCGAACTTTACCGACTCGCGGCGTCCGTCTCGTTTAATTACATACATAAGGCAGTCTCAGTAAGGGGTTTGGATTCAAAAAACATTTTATGCCCCCACGCACGCATGGTTCCGGACAAGTTTAAAAAAAATACAGCAAACTACAATTTATAGTTAAGGGTGACCGCCAATCACTTTCTTTGGGTTAATCTTTTTTGGGTTGTAAAGCAGTCTACTTTTACTTCTATTAGTTTTGCTCACGAATTGAACATACGCTTATATTCAAGAACGAGAATGTAAAATTAACAAATTCCGGAGGCTTGAAAAAGCCGCACTTCTATACCATTTTAGCAACAGTAAAAAAGTCTAATATTAAGAAAATGTTAAGACCTAATAATCAATCAGTTAGTTTCTGCGAGGGTAGAAAAAATCAAACTAAAAAGTTATCCACAAAAGTTGTGCACACTTTTTCTGATTTTTTCAGTTAAAATTTTACGTAGTGGTTAGGAAGGGTTCTTCATTGACAAATGTAAATATTTAATTTTCAGAAAAAAAAATTATTTCTGAAAAAGTTATCCACACTGAAAATTGCCGTATTAATCATGACATTCCATCAACAAAAGGTCTCCATCTTCATAAGAAATTCTTACAAGGCCGTCATCGGCGGCTTCATTACTGTTTCCGGCACGGTACCCGAGTATAAGCGATTCATTATCAAGCTTGTATCTCAGATTCTCCGTACGTATACCTGTAGCTTTGCCAACAGGTATCAAAGAAATGGGCGAACCTTTCGTAAACCACTTCTCAAAGACGTTTGGGGTAGGCAATAAGGAGTATATTACTGAATAATTGTCTATTAAAACGATATGAAGTTTACTTTTGTAACGGACAATATTGGTCATATTAGTAATGGAGTGATCGGCCCTGAGACCCGTTGCCCACACTACATTCACCGCAGGAAATCCACGACTTATCAACATATCAAAGGCTTTCTCCAAATCCGTCTTTTCCTGGTCAGGTGTATGAATAATTTCAATCGGATACTGACTCTTCTGAATCTCTGTTAAGTCAATGTTACCATCAAAATCACCTAAAAGAGCATCTATTTTAATACCCAATTCGATTACCCGGTGTATGGCCTGGTCTAAGACAATAACAAATGGGTTCCACTCCAGCAGTTGTCCCAACAATTCGAAACTGCATGCTTCACCATTGGCAATAATCAATGCAGGTTCCTGTTTTTCTCTTACGATATGGTGAGACGACATTCCACTAAACTAAATTTCATATTAAGGTAAATACTTAACCTCAGAACCTCTATAGAAGTTCTCACTTATAACGAATATTTTTTTTATCATTGCTCGTCTAATACTTAACTGTTTAACTGCTAAGCGGATACATATTATTTCATATCAGCCAGTTTGCCTAAATCAATATCATCAAGGGTAGCTTTGATTTTATCCATAGAAACATTATTGCCTTTCACACTCACCACAAATCGGTTAGCGACTATTACGGCCACCTCTCCATCCTTGCTATTATTATTATATTTTTCAAACGCCTTGTGGTCTTTATAAGTAGTAGTCTTTTCGTATCCCGATTCGGACTCCTTATCTACATCTACCATTGCCCATGCAGCCATCCCCATAATAGCTCCGGTTCCTGCCACATCTACTATGCTTACTTCAATAGAACTATCGTCTTCGCGGTATCTGCCATTGGCCGTAGATACCTGAAAACCCATAGC
>CALRLS020000424.1:0-4969 GCA_943368815.1 Cyanobium sp. NIES-981 | reverse complement strand
ATAGTTATACGTGTCCAAATATAGTTGTATGATGATTTTCTTGCAAACTTCTTTATTCACCTCCTATTTATGTTTAACAAGAAACTATTTGACAAATACTATTTCCATTATGCGTGACACGCCCATTTGCGGACGAGTATAGGCGTGCCACACAAGATATTAATTAAAAGGCAAAATAGGCTCCAATTGATGAATAATTATATCTCTGAACAGCACTGGCGAATAAATTTTTTGTCTATTGACCGTCGTTTTTGCTTTCCAGATCAGGTCATCTTCTATGGCGCTATAAATCTCTACTGTAAACTCTACTACGTTCTTTTTATTTTCATTCCCGTTTGCAGACAAAATTCTGCTGGCATCAACCTTGCTTATGCTTTCGGTTTTAAAAAAGAAATCACAATAAATTACTGCGTCCACCTGCAATTCCTTAGCTATTTCAGACTTCGAGAGTCTTCTTATATCCTGAAAACTTATGTTTTTTTCTTTCAATATACGATTGGTCACCTGAGCATTAAGCCATTCTGTATTCGGATTTGCTCTATATAATTCCTCATAAATTGTATTCTGAAATTTATATGCTTTCTCTTCCTGCTTCGCTAAGGGGTCAGTACTACTATCAATAATTTTTTCTACGATACTTTCACTATCACTATTAGCAAGGTAATTCACTGGCAAAATAGCCACTTTTTTATGTGTGGCTTTTATCTCATCTCTTGAATATCCTTCCTTTATGCTAAATATCTGTTTGCTATCTATGCATGAAACCTGGAAAAACGCCACTACTAATAAGGCTATTGCTTTCATATTTAAGAGAGACTGTTATGTCTCACAAAGATAACAAAATCTCACTACGCTAAGTTTATCAAACTCCACTCATCACCAAAAAACTGTTATTCATAAATAATTTACCATTTATTAGTATATATTTATTGTTTATCGATAAACACCATCATACATTTGTATATCAAATCAATCAAAATCAAATACCCTTATGAAAACAAGAACGCAAAATATACTAAGTGTTGTAAAGATTATTGCCTTAATAGGTTATATCGGTGCCATCGTGTCCGGACTCAGAATCATTATTCCATTCGTGGCAGGTTTCGTTGCCGAAAACCCCTCTTTTGATACCGGAACAGGACTAGATGGTCTAAGAGAAACTCATTTGCTGCCTTACATTTCCCTGATGTCCTTTATCATTGGGCTGGCAATTCTGAAAGTACAAATCTGGGAACGCCTTAGGGAAATTCTGCAGGAAATCAATCTTAATTCGCCATTTTCCATTAAAATAGCTTCAATGTTAGAGAATATGAGTTATCTAATATTAGCCATTGGTATTATCTATATGGCAGGCGATGGATATGCCAATTATCTATCTAAAACAATTGATGAAGTAAATAAAGGGTTCTTCAAAAGCGATTTCCAATACCTTTTCTCAGCCGGAATAGTATACGTGATGGCACAGATATTCAAACGAGGTGTGGAAATACAGGAAGAAAATGATTTAACTGTTTAGACCACTCAACACTTCACATTATTACACTATGCCAATCATCGTAAATTTAGACGTAATGCTTGCCCGAAGAAAAATGCCACTTTCGGACCTGGCAGAAAAAGTAGATATCACACTCCCCAACTTGTCTATTTTAAAAACCGGAAAGGCCAAAGCCATTCGTTTCTCGACATTAGAGGCTATTTGTGAGGCGCTTGACTGCCAGCCGGGAGATATATTAGAATTTGCCGCTGAAAAAAAATCATAATATAAGTGCAACCAAACTGCATATAGTTGCATCTACAGTACAAATGCAGGGTTTTACCGCTTATCAAAAATAAAAACCACTTGTGTAATAACAGTTACCTTGCATTACAAAGTACTATACATTTGTATCAAGAAAATTATGAAAAAGCTCACGACATTTAGTTTAGTTTAGGTTAAAGATTAAAACTGTCTCAGCCTTTAGGGACAGTTTTTTACAGAATCAATGTAACCTGAATCATTCTTTCACATCTAATATAGTATTGAAAGAAATTTTTAGAAAAAATTTATGAAAAGCATTAAATAAAACAATAAGGTATTACAGCGCACTGCTTCAGGAAGCACTCACTTTATACAAAGCTATTACTAAGTAAACAATTAGAATCAATGAAAAAGCTATTACTTACACTCCTTCTCGCAGGAGCGGGTTTACTTTCTTTTGCCCAAACTACCAAAGGAAAGATTTCAGGAAGCCTCTTTGACGAGAAAAAACAAGCGCTCCCATTTGCAAGTGTTTTATTACTCAGAGCTCAGGACTCTACCCTTGTAAAGGGTGGAGTAAGCGATATGGAAGGAAAATTCTTAATCGAACAATTTGTCAGCAGCGAAAACCAAAACCAGTTTATTGTGTCGGTTTCGATGGTCGGCTATAGAAAATACTTCTCTCCTAAAATCATTATCAGTGCCGAAAACCTTGAAGTGAAGCTATCTAATATTCAATTAGAGCTAGATACCAAAAACCTTAAAGAGGTTACTGTAACAGCCCGTAAACCTTTTATTGAGCAACAAGCCGATAAATTGGTGGTGAATGTAGAAGGTAGTATAGTGGCCAACGGTAATACGGCCTTAGAGGTATTGCAGAAATCGCCGGGAGTAACGGTGGATGATAACGATAACATCAGCGTAAAAGGAAAACAAGGTGTTTTGATATTGATGGATGGCAAACAGACATATATGTCGCAAAGCGATCTGGCTAACCTTCTGAAAAGCATGAATAGCGACCAGATTGAAAAAATCGAGATTATTTCTAATCCATCGTCCCGCTATGATGCTGCCGGAAAAGCAGTGATTAATATCGTAACAAAGAAAAACAAAAACTATGGTACCAACGGAAGCATATCCATAGGCGGATCAGTGAGCTTGCCCCCTTTTCTAAGAACCGGGCTAAACAAAGAACTCACCGCAGTAGAAGAAATAAAGCCCGGTCTGATGCCAAAAATCAATACAAGCCTCAATCTAAACAACCGTCAGGGCAAATTCAATACGTTTACGAATCTTACGTTTTCTGATAACCAACGTTTCAGCAACAATGTTTTTGTGAGAGACATGAGCGGCCAGATATTTGAGCAATTTGCTTACCGTTATCAGTTAAACCAGAATTTCAGCTATAAATTAGGCGCAGACTATTACGCTACTAAAAAAACCACATTAGGAGTTTTGGTAACAGGTAACGTAGGGGCTTGGGAAAGCTCGAATCCTAACCGGAACATCACTTATATGAAACGTTCAAATGCGGCAGTACCTGATTCAAGCCTCGTGACTACCTCTAGCAATATCAGAACCTGGGTAAACACCACTTTCAATGCGAACCTGAAACATACCTTCGATTCGACAGGCAAAGAGATTACTGCTGACATTGATTATTCAGTTTATGATAATCAGGGACAAGAAAGAGGGATGATTTCGAAGTTCTACAAATATGTGGATAAAGTAGAAACGGAATATGGCACGCCCTTGAACATTACCAGCAATGCGCCGAATAAATACAATATCTTTGCCTTAAAAGCAGATTATACTCACCCATTGAAAAGTGGTGCAAAGTTAGAATTTGGAGTAAAAAGCAGTTGGGTCAAGTCGGATAACGACATCAGGTTCTTCCAGAATGGAGCGGTAGACAAAGGACGTACCAACTACTTTATCTATACCGAGAATATCAATGCTGCATATGCCAACTTTAACAAAAAACTGAACAAGGTATTCAATTTACAAGCCGGATTACGCTTAGAACATACACATTCAGAAGGTAAATCGGTGACTTTGAATGAGTCTCGTGAGCGCAATTATGTAAAGTTGTTTCCAAGCATATTCCTGACACAAACCATCAACAAAAATAATCAGTTGACATATTCATACAGCCGTCGTATTGACCGCCCGGGATATAATTCATTGAATCCGTTCATTTATTTCCTTGACCCATACACCTATCAGTTGGGCAATGAGTACCTGATGCCTCAATACAGTAACTCATTTGAATTGACTCATACCTATAAACAAGGTTTCGTAACAAGTATAGGCTATACCGTTACCAATGATTATATGGCAGAGGTTATCAAAAATGCCGTGAACGTGCCGGAGGTATTGGAAAAATTGAAAAAATACAATAATATCCAAGGCATTGACCCTGAGAAAATCACCTTTGCAACACAGGAAAACATTGCAAGATTTGAGAATATCAACGTGAATTTTAGTGTGCCTATTCCGGTTACGAAATGGTGGAATTCTCAGAATAACGTCTCGTTTTATCATAACCAATACAAAGGTGTAGTATCAGACCAGAATCTGAGTGTTGGCCAATGGGCGTATAACTTCTATACAAGTCAGAACTTTAAATTACCAAAAGACTTGTCAGCCGAAGTTTCGATGTGGTACAACTCACCTAATGTATACGGTATCATGCAGAGTAAATCGCAATATGCAGTAAATGCAGGCTTGCAAAAAAGCCTATGGAAGAAAAAAGCAACCATTCGCTTGAATGTAAACGATATATTCCTCACAAATTTCTGGAGAAGTAAAACCGATTTTGCAGGTGTAAAAATGACGCTGAACAATCGTTGGGACAACAGAATGGTACGTTTATCGTTCTCCTACAAATTCGGTAACCAGAACGTGAAAAATGCCCGTAACCGTAGCACAGCCACAGAAGCAGAACAACGCAGAACAGGAAGCGGAAACTAATTGTTAATAGTCTATAAATCCGGAAACGCCTTAGACCTTTGGTTTGGGGCGTTTTTTTTTGTGGGAATTAGGTGTTTACTATTCGAATATTAACTAATATAGGTGCCGTTTACTCTACACTACTAAAAAAGAAAAGAGGTTACAGAAATTGTACTTTTGTAGTTCGAACAAACAAAATGACAATGACTGCAGACCTCAGAGGCGAAATTAGAGGAATTTTAGACCAAATACAAATTGTAAAGAATGCCAGACGGAAAG
>CALRLS020000423.1:0-4997 GCA_943368815.1 Cyanobium sp. NIES-981 | reverse complement strand
TGTTTTTGAGAATATCTCAGCTGAGACTATTGCCATTGAAACCAATGAACCACTCAGTAAAAGTGGAGAATTGGTGTCTGCCAATGCCTATCTGGGTATCGAAGGCATCGTTTCTGCATTAGTATCCAATGCCCAAATCATTATTACGGGGCGGGTCGCTGACCCATCCTTGTTTTTAGCCCCAATGATACATGAGTTTGGCTGGCAAACTGATGATTATGATTTAATGGGCAAAGGAACAGTAATAGGCCATTTACTCGAATGTGCCGGACATATCACCGGAGGTTATTTCGCTGACCCAATCAAAAAACCTGTCCCGGATATGGATACATTAGGCCATCCATTTGCTGATGTCAGCGCTGATGGCTCGGCCATTATAAGCAAAGTTGAGGGAACAGGTGGCCTGGTTAATCTGCAAACAGCCAAAGAACAATTATTATACGAAGTCATTAATCCGTATGAATATTATACCCCTGATGTAATTGCTGATTTTACGACTGTTAATCTGAAAGAAATCGGCAAAAATCAGGTGCAGGTAAAGGGTGGAACGGGTAAAGCCAAACCATTAAGCTACAAAGTAAGTGTAGGCTATAAAGCCTTTTATCTGGGAGAAGGGGAAATATCTTATGCAGGGTCCTCAGCCTTGGAAAGAGCGCAACTAGCAGGAGAAATCATTGAAAAAAGACTAAAACGGCAATTTCCTGATATAAGAATTGATTATTTAGGCAACAATGCCATTCACCGAACCAATTTCGGGAATACCTCAATTCCCTACGAAATCCGCTTAAGAGTAGCCGCAACATCCACCAATGCTACCGACGCAGCCATAATTGGCGAAGAAGTAGAAGCCCTCTACACAAACGGCCCAGCTGGAGGCGGAGGCGTAAGAAAATACGTAAATGAAGTAATAGGAATTGTATCAATTCTGATAGACAGAAAAAACATCCAGTCTCAAATCCGGATTTTTGAATCATAGAACAATTATTCACTCAATCACTCAATCACTCATTCACTCAATAGACCAATGAAACTCTACGAAATAGCCCACAGCAGGGCAGGAGACAAAGGCAATACGCTCACCCTCTCGCTGATTCCCTACAATGAATCAGATTACCCC
Source organism: Cyanobium sp. NIES-981 (assembly GCA_943368815.1). Lineage (GTDB taxonomy): Bacteria > Bacteroidota > Bacteroidia > Cytophagales > Spirosomataceae > Emticicia. The sequence continues at coordinate 3,880 of CALRLS020000423.1, read as the reverse complement.
ATGCTATGCGCTGATATAACAGTTGAAAGAGTCAAAAAGCACTTATCTGCAGTAGTTTCCGGTGAAATCACGAGGTATGAACTACCCAATATTCATTCCCTGCTTTTCGTATGCCAGAATGCGCTTTTAGGTGGCGTTACCACTTCATTGGCTATTGATACACACGGCAAGGCTTTGAGTTATGCTTTGTTGGAAATGGAGGTGTAGCTACTACTCATCCCAAAGATTCCCTAAAGTATAATCACTCCCTTCCAGACACCAGAAATCTCCTTTGATGTATCGGTAATGTTTGTCTAATTCATGCATTCTATCCATTTGTCCGGCAGAAAATACAATATCTGCTGCTGCCAGATTTTCCTTCAAACGCTCAGGATTAACAGATTTCGGAATTACAGACGTTCCTCTGTTTACTGCCCATGCAAGCATTACCTGTGCAGGTGAACATCCTTTCTCCTGAGCAATATTCAGTATGGTTTTATTTTCAAACAGCTTCGGTTCATTAGGAGATACCCTGCTTGCAGGACGGTCAGCCGAGCCAAGCGGACAAAAACCCGTCAAGGCAATATTATTTTGCTCCGTAAAAGCCAATAAATTGTTTTGCTGATTAAATGGCTGCAATTCAACCTGCAAGGCTTCCGGCAATACTCCGGTTTCGTCTCTTAACTGGTTAATTTTCTTGATACTGAAATTAGAAACACCGATATGTCTGGCCAATCCTTTTTCTTTCAATGCTATCATTGCCTGCCATGTTTCGCTCAATGGTAATTCATTCAGGCTTATCAAATCGTCAGCCTTCTGTGGATAATTTATATCATAGGCCAAGGCCACAGGCCAGTGAACAAGGTATAGGTCAAGATAATCCAGTTGCAGGTTCTTTATAGATGCTTCAATGGCGGGTTGCACATCTTCGGTACGGTGGCGGTTATTCCAGAGTTTAGATGTAATCCAGAGGTCTTCACGTTTTACTTCATTATCCTTAATAGCATCGGTAATGGCCGAGCCTATCTCTTCTTCGTTACCATAAATAAATGCACAATCAAAATGTCGGTAGCCAATCTCCAGGGCTGTTCTGATGGTTTGATAGATTTCTCCTTTGGCCGATTTCCATGTTCCCAGTCCCAAAGCAGGCATTAAGTCGCCATTACTGAATGTCAGATATTTCATATGGTATGATTAGGTGATACGATTCTCTTTTTTGCGAAAATACAGAAAAAAATCGTAAAACAAAGGGTTTGCCAATTGTAGGGGCTTGTTGGAGTATGTCAATATCTTGTAGATTGTAGCCTTTATAGATTATGTGTTAGGGTTAATTTTAAAAAATTGTAGCTATTTTGGTAGAGACGTAATGCATTACGTCTCCAGAGGTTTATGAAATCCAATAAATTTATTTTAGATGGACAATCGAAAAGAATAAACAATTGTTTATACATTCATAGCCTCTTGGAGACTTAATGCATTACGTCTCTACGAGATTTTACACATAAAAAATCAATTTTTTATAAATATTGTCATCTGCAATCTCCTTATTATCAATCAATTACCCTATCTTAGATAAAATTTATCAATTATTTTCAATATTCCCTGTAACCTTTATGTTGTTCCGGGGTTTCCACTTTGAATTTGACGAACAACATTATTTATAAAACGTGTGAATACACAGGATAATCTACTAATGCTCCAGGTAAAGGCAGGCGACCTCGATAAAATGGGTTTGCTGTTTGAGCGGTACCATCGCCCTTTGTTTGGGTTTTTATATCACATGACAGGTGATAGCCCGACCAGCGAAGATCTGGTGCAGAACGTATTTTATCGTATGTTGAAATACAGACATACTTTTACGGCAGAAGGAGAGTTCCATACATGGATGTATCATTTAGCCCGCAATGTGATTAATGATTCGTACAGACAAAACAAACGTTCTTCGCAACATTATGATGTAGAGAATTTTGCAGAGCGGATAGGAGGAGGGACAATGGCTGACGAAGACTTTGAGAAAAAACAGGAAGCAGAAATGTTGCAGCGTGCTTTAGACAAGCTAAGCCCCGAACACAAAGAAGTACTCATTATGAGCAGGTATCAGGAACTAAAGTATGAAGAAATTGCGACGATTCTGAACACCACCGAAGGCGCCATAAAAGTAAGAGTACACCGTGCAATGAATGAATTAAAAAAACACTTTTTAAAATTGAACAAAGCTCATGAACTGTGAAAATGCAAGTGAAATGATGGTAGACTGGTTGAATAACCAGATGCCCGCATCGGAGAGGGCAGCTTTTGAATTACATCTGGACGAATGTCCCGATTGCCAGAATGAATTAAAGGCTACACGCCAGATATGGTTAACGATGGGAAATGTTGCCGTGCCAAAACCGAGCGACAACCTTCCGATTCAGTTCTATACCATGCTCGAAACTTTCAAGGGAGCCGAGAGCAAAAAAGTAAAGAAAACGGCTTTCTGGGAAGAACTGAAATATAAACTGGAAACGATTTTTACCCAAAAAATGCTGTTCAGGTTATCCTATAGTATGTGCTTACTGTTCATTGGTGTGGCAGGTGGCTATTGGCTGAACAGACAACAAAGCCCTGATTATCGCGAGCAGATTCAGACATTGTCGAACCAGATGCAGGAAATGAACCAGAAGATGATGCTGACTTTATTGGAGAACGAGAATTCTTCTGCCACCGAACGTCTGAAAGCCGTAAGTTATACAGAAAAAATTGACCAGGTCGACGAGAAAGTGGTTGAAGCACTATTGAGTACGCTGAATAATGATTCAAACGTAAACGTACGTTTAGTAACCCTGGAAGCATTGGCAAAACTGGCCAATAACCCTAAAGTAAGAGAAGGTCTGGTGCAATCTATCCTGAAGCAGGATACCCCTCTGGTGCAGGCAGCCTTAGCCGATATTATGGTAAAACTGGAAGAAAAACGCTCTATCAAACCATTGCAACGATTGTTGGAAAAGGATGACACAGACGTGATAGTAAAAACCAAAATTAAGGAGTCTATCAAGACCTTAACGTACAGAATTTAAAATAAACATACAAAATTATGAAATCTTTGTTAATCCTACTTTTAGCAGGAGTGGTGCTTGCTTGTGCCCCTGCTACGGCCCAGAAGCCGGAATTTAAAGAACACATCAGTAAACAATTTGACCTGAAAAAGTCTGCTAATCAAACGGTACTGGTTGTCCGTAACATCGATGGATTCATTAAGGTAGAAAGCTATGCAGGGAGCAAAGTACTGATTGAAATTGATAAAACGATTTCAGGCAAAACTCAGGATATTGTGAATGAAGGCAAGGAAGAATTCAAATTGGAATTTGAAGAAACAGGCGATAGCATTCTGGTATACATCTCTGAGCCCTGGGATACAAGACCTCATGAAGAAAGGCGAAATCGTAACTGGAACCATAAAATTGAGTATCGGGCTAATCTGAACTTTACTGTAAAAGTACCGGCCGACATCAATTTGTATATATCAACTGTCAACAATGGCAATATTGATGTGAAAAATGTAACAGGCGCCATCAAGGCCAATAATATAAACGGTGGCATCGCATTAGAAAATGCCAAAGGCGCTACCGATGTACATACCATCAATGGCGATGTAACGATAAATTATCTGGTAAGTCCTCCGGAAAAATCATCTTACTATACGCTTAACGGAAACATAAGAGTAACCTATCCTGCTTCGTTCTCAGGCGATTTACAGTTCAAGAGTTTCAATGGCGAATTCTATACTGATTTCCCTGATACCCAGATACTGGCACCCGAAGTAACCAAAAATATTGAGCATAAAGGAGACGGAACTGTCTACAAGCTCGACAAAAAGACCTCTATCCGCATCGGCAGCGGAGGCAGAAAATTCAAATTCGAA
>CALRLS020000422.1:0-5041 GCA_943368815.1 Cyanobium sp. NIES-981 | reverse complement strand
ATAACCGATGAAAACGGGATTTATACCAATGGTGGGGCTTATTCGTTTCTGAACCTGTTGATATATCTGGTAGAGAAATATTATGACCGCCAAACGGCCATTTTCTGCGCAAAAGTGTTTCAGATTGAGATTGACCGTCAAAGCCAGTCAGCTTTTACCATTTTTACAGGCCAGAAACGCCACGACGATGAGGTGATACAAAAAGCACAGGCATTTATCGAAAACAACCTACAGGAGAAAATATCCGTCGAAGATTTATCGGCAAGACTATCAGTTGGCCGTCGCAATTTCGACAGGCGGTTCATCAAAGCCACAGGAAACACCCCAATTGAGTACCTGCAAAGAGTAAAAATAGAATCGGCCAAGAAAGCCTTCGAAACCAGCCGAAAGACCATCAATGAGGTGATGTATGAAGTGGGCTACTCTGACGTGAAAGCCTTTCGAGAAGTATTCAGGAGAATAACGGGTATGTCACCACTGGAATACCGCAGTAAATATAATAAGGAGGCGGTGGTGTGATGATTGCCGCCCCTTTGTAATTATTTATGATGCCTGAATTACCGAGCTAAGCATTTGCTACCCTGGTGAAAGTATACAACATTGGAAGCCCACAAAGTTTTGAATCTTTATTGGTGGTTTAGATAAAACTTTTCTCTATTTTTGATAGTAAAGTTGATTAGGAAATCTTCACCTAAAGTTAAAAGCCATGATAAATATTTCAGACTTACCCTTAATAGAAGTAATTACTGGATTTAAAGCGAGGTTTGTTCATACTGATAATCTTACTTTAGCTTATTGGGAGATTGAAAAAGGAGCCATTTTGCCTATGCACTCGCATTTACACGAGCAAATTACTACTGTTCTGGAAGGGAAGTTTGAATTGACAATTGGTCAGGAAACAAGGGTTTATGAAAACGGCCTACTGGCTGTTATTCCACCTAATGTGATTCATAGAGGAAAGGCATTAACCGATTGCAGGATTTATGATGTTTTCTCGCCTGTAAGAGAAGATTATAAATTGATGTCGCAAGCGGCAGCTTCTGCCAGAGTAGAGTAATTATTGCTTTAGTGCAAAATTCCAGCGAAATAAAAAACCTTTAGACCCCGTTAAAACTTCATACCAGGCATATTTTCTAACAGCGTTATGCCCGTCCTTCCCGTCTGTATTAATGTACTGAAACCAATCTGCTGAAAAAGATGTTGGTTTGGCAGTACAATAATGCTATCGAAATAGCATTAAACCTTAACTTTATCAACAAAACCAGTTCCTTAACCGTAAATTCACACTTTATGCGTATTGAAAGCTATTTAGCCAGAATCAGCTATCCTGATTTTCATCAGACTAGCATTTCCAGTCTTTTTAAACTACATCAGGCTCACGTATATCATATACCGTTTGAGGTTCTCGATATTCATCTGGGTATACCTATCACGATGAATGTTGAAAATATCTATAAGAAAGTAGTCAATTATTTTCGTGGTGGTTTTTGCTATGAACTGAATGCCTTGTTTAACTGGCTGCTCAATCAGTTGGGTTATGAAGCCAATATCATTTCGGCACAGATTATCAACGGCAATCAGGCAGGCCCTGAATACGACCACATGGCAATCAGGGTAAAATTAGAGTCTGACTGGCTGCTGGACGTGGGTTATGGTGATTTATTCATTAACCCGATTGAAATTAAACCCGATGTAGTGCAATACGACGGAGCAAATTATTTTATGATTAAGGATTTAGGAAATGAACGATATAGTCTGCTAATGTCGCCCACCGGAACGCATTATAAGGAAAGATATATTTTTAGTTTGTCAGATGTTCCTGCGGAAAAATTTGAAGAGCAATGCCAGTTGAAGCAGACATCGGAGGATTCACATTTTGTTAAAAACCTGATTTGCACCCGACCGACCGACAATGGCAGAAAAACGATATTTAACCAGAAGTTTTTACAACGCGAGAATGGCGAAAGACATATTTCGACTTTTGACAATGAAAGTGAGATTGTGAAATGCCTGCGCGAAGATTTCGGGATTGACATAGCCAAATATCAGCATAGATTGGCGGAGATGTTTAATTATGTTTTGTAATTGTCGAATGTCGATTGCAGATTGTCAAATGAAGAATTGTCGAATGTCAATTGCAGATTGTCGAATGAATACATTTTCTTAATTCGACAATCTGCAATCGAAAATTGACAATAACTTGACATTCCACAATCGAAATTCGACAATTTCTTCACTTCGTTTTTCTTTTCCAGTAAATAACTCCACCTAGTAAGGCCAATAGGATAACAATATCACGCACAACACTGAAGGTTCTGCCTGATGATATTTCGTACCCACTTGAAAATAAAGTAATAGTCAGTGTCAATTGCACTGCCAATGCCAATACAATCAGCCATTTGAGTATATTGAGGAAGATTTTCATTTTATTCCGGATTCCTGCTTTTGCGATGCAAGATAATGAATTTGGGGTAGATTATTCTTCCAAATCCTTTTGAGAACCCAGGTATCTATTTTCATCACGATTCAGCCTTAAAGTGCTTAACACTTTTACAGCTATTTTTGCAGAGTTATCAAGCCAGGCCTTATTTTTTTCATAAAAAATAACATCATCCTGCCAGGTATTATCTGCCTCTGCAATTTTGTTTAAATTATTAATAAGTGCTTGATTTTTCATAACTAGTATTCCTGACTTAATAAAATTTATATTCGTTCAATGAAATTAGTTTATTAGATTAAAACTTTCAATATATCGTCCCTACGGGACTTTGCATATTTTGCTTTTATCATTTTCTACCGACATATTATCCCGACTGGGCGTCCCCTACGGGATATTAAGCAATCGCTTTAAGTCCCGTAGGGACGATATATAGGTAGCAAAATTAAACATTCTTAGATTTCAGTATCCCGTAGGGATAATATATTCAATCGTGCTTTTAATTACACTCAACTTTATACTTTAAACTCGTTATTTTGCAAAACCCAAAGCTTTTTCTTCATAAATTTGCATTACCTAAACGTTTAGGACGTTTCGAGAAGGAGTGCTTCGTGCCTCACGCATCATAGGTTTTAAATTTCGGGGTGTCGTAGATTCATCAAAATACAACACCCCGAAAATTCATTATCAATACCCCATACTAGTATTATCCCCCCTGGGGTCGGAGCCGCCTTCCAGTTTGCCATCGGGGCGAACCATGATGCAGTCCATGCGACCTAGCGAGCCAATCATCGGAACTAAATTATAGCCCTTGGCTTTCAGCCTGCCGATTGTCCCATCGCTGAAAGCATTTTTCTCATAAGTAATATTATCAGGCAGCCATTGGTGGTGGAATTTCAGGGCATTTACAGACTGCTGCATGGTCATGTCATGCTCCAGTACATTGATGATTGTCTGGAAAACAGAAGTAATAATCGTTGAACCTCCGGGAGTACCCACTACCATAAACAGTTTATTGTCTTTCTCCACAATCGTCGGTGTCATTGACGACAGCATACGTTTGCCGGGTACAATCTCATTGGCTTTGTTGCCTATCAGGCCAAACATATTCGGCACACCAGCTTTGATACTGAAATCGTCCATTTCGTTGTTCATCAGAAATCCTCCGCCCTGCACCACTACTTTACTACCAAAACCACCATTGAGCGTGGTTGTGATAGACACCGCATTGCCCTCTTTATCTACCACCGAATAATGAGTGGTTTCGTCGCTCTCATAGCCCGGCACTGCTCCCCCACTGATAGCCTTACTATCGGTAGCTTTATCGAACGAGAAATCGGTCATGCGTTGTTTCAGATAGCCCTTGTTGGTCAGTTCTTTTACAGGCACTTTTACAAAATCAGGGTCACCTAGCCATTTGGCACGGTCGGCATATACCCTGCGCTCTGCTTCTATTATCACCTGCACTGTCGAATCTGAGTTCCAGCCCCAGCGCTTAATCGGGTAAGGCTCAACAAACTTCATCAATTGCATCAGGGCCACTCCCCCACTTGATGTTGGCGGCATGGTAATAATTTTGAAATCCTTGTACTTATCCACGATAGCATCCCGCCAGACAGAATGGTAATTCTTTAAATCTTCGTGTGTAATAATCCCCTTGCCGCGTTCCATTTCTTTTACCAATAGGTCGGCACATTCGCCTTCATAAAAGCCTGCCCGTTTTTTTGACTGAATCATGCCCAGCATACGGCCTAAATCTTTTTGCACAAGGGTATCTCCTTTTTTCCATCCTTGTTTATCTGCACGCACATAATAGGGCGAATCGGGGGCGTTTACCTTTACCACATCTCCTTTCACACGGTTTAGCCCAACGGCCTCACGTTCGGTAAGTATGATGCCATTCTGCGCCAGTGCAATGGCCGGAGCCACCACTTTATCCCACGACAGTTTGCCGAATTTTTCGTGCATGCTCACCATCCCATCTACAGAACCCGGCACTCCACTGGCTAAATGCCCCAATGTGCTTAGGCCTGCAATCGGATTACCGCCTGCATCGAGATACATATCTCTATGGGCCTTCATGGGCGCTTTTTCACGAAAATCGAGGGTATATGTGCCACCCTTTTTATCACGGTAGACCAGAAAGCCGCCACCGCCCAGGTTACCTGCCCATGGATACACAACAGCCAGAGCAAAATGAGTAGCCACAGCTGCATCAATGGCATTGCCTCCGGCCTTCAGTATTTCTACGCCCACCTGCGAAGCCATCGGGTGTGCGGAAGCAACCATGCCATTATCGGCCAGTACGCCCCTTTTATCATAGAAAGTCTGTATACCCGGCACATCTACGGCATATTCACTTAAACCCTTTATTTGTTGATCGTGTGGTGGCTTATTTTTGCAGGATGCAATCAGAAACAGGAGAAAGAACAGGTTTTTTTTCATTAATTTAGTTTAGTTTTTAGAGTTAATTTCGCCTCACCCCAACCCCTCTCCTTAAAGGAGGAGAGGGGCTTAAATCTGAGTTAAAAGCCCCTCTCCCATGGGAGAGGGGTTGGGGTGAGGCAAGACTGCGCCAGAAGCAAATATAGTTTTTTTTATAAA
>CALRLS020000421.1:0-5096 GCA_943368815.1 Cyanobium sp. NIES-981 | reverse complement strand
AACGGGCAGAATAAAATTGAGAAAGGAACGATTTCAAAAAAAACTTCTGTCGGATGAACTCAGCAATAGTGCGGCTGCGATAAATGCGTTGCTGCAGAAAGGTTTTGAAGCAGGAAGAATCAAAGGATTTAAACCTCATCCCATGGCATTTCTGGCTTACCTGATTTCACACGAAAGCCATCACCGTGGACAAATCATGCTTTGCTTGAAACAATCGGGGCATCCGGTTGACCAGAAAGTGCCTTATGGACTTTGGGAGTGGGGGGTAAGATAAAGAAGCCTGAAAAAAGAGACTGTCAATATTGGGCAGTCTCTTTTTTTATACATTAAAAATTTAAAACTTAAAAAAAAATACCGTGATTCGCACTTTGTAAGCTTGGGTATATGAATATACCTGGATTATAAGCAGAGGACGTATATTTGCCGGAAAACATCATCATTCAAATGAAACGTATTGCCATTTTAGCTTCAGGGTCGGGGTCTAATGCCGAAAAAATTATTGATTATTTCAAGGATAACGCATTGGTTCAGGTAGATTTGCTATTGACGAATAATCCGCAGGCGGGTGTAATTGAAAGAGGCCGAAGATTAGGGATACCTGTGCTTGTGTTCGATAAACAATCTTTTAGTAAAACTGATAAAATTGTTGAGATTCTGAAAAAACAGGAAATTGACTGGGTGATTCTGGCAGGTTTTTTATGGCTGATTCCTGCGAACCTTATTAAGGCATATCCCAATAAAATCATCAATATTCACCCAGCGCTTTTGCCCAAGTATGGTGGCAAAGGTATGTGGGGGCATTTTGTGCATGAGGCCGTTCATGCCAATAAAGACAGGGAGTCGGGTATAAGCATTCATTTTGTGAATGAACACTATGATGAAGGTGAACTCATATTCCAGGCTAAATGCGAGATTGCAGAGGGAGATTCACCTGATGATATTGCAGCCAAAGTACAGATTCTGGAACACAAGCATTTTCCGGAAGTGATAGAAAAACTGATATTAGGGTAGATTCTCAATCGCTCTTGAACCTATAACAACCAGGGCTTATGGTACGTTTTTATTATAAAGAAGGCAAGCAGGTCAAGAAAGAAACAGATGTACGGGAAATAGCACATCTCAAAAATCTGATGTGGGTCGATTTACAATCTGCCTCACAGGAGGAGGAGGAATGGATTGAAACCAAGTGCGACATCAGTTTCCAGACACCACAGGAGATTATAGAGATTGAGAGCAGTGCCAGGTATTTTGAACAGAACAATACAATCAACGCCAACTCCAATTTCCTGAAGGCAGACCACGAAGGCTACCATTTTTATCCGGTTTCATTCATGATTCGGGATAATGTACTGTTTACTTATCGCCAGGGTGATTCAAGGTCATTTGCTGATACCGTAAAGAAAATCAAACTTGGAGAGGAGGTATTTAAGGATGGGGTAGATATTCTGCTGCTTTTGCTTGAAACCCGCATAGAATCAGACGCTGATATGCTGGAGAATATGGCAAAAGAATTAAAGAATATCAGCAAGGCATTGAGCCGGGAAAAGAAGCCAAAGCAGGCATCGCTCCTGAAAATCAATAATCTACAGGAAAATACCATGTTGATTCGGGAGAGTATTATAGATAAACAAAGGGTGCTCTCTCAGATTTTACGAAGCGCTTATTTTCCTGACGACCGCAAAGAGCGATTACGCATTGTACTAAAAGATATTACTTCATTATTAGAATACACTACTTTTAATTTTGAGCGTTTAGAGTATTTGCAGGATACATTTATGGGGCTTATTAATCTTGAGCAAAACGAAATCATCAAGATTTTCACTGTAGTAACCATCATATTCTTACCGCCAACCCTCATAGCCGGTATTTTTGGTATGAATTATCAGGTTATCCCCTCGTCCGGCCACCCATACGGATTCTGGCTGGCGATTGCCCTGATGATTTTCTCTTCCGTACTTGTCTTATTTTTCTTTAAACGAAAGAAATGGATTTCGTAAAAATGCTGTTAGTATAGTGAGCTTAGTAATACTGAGTTCAGTATCGCCTAAAAAATAATTATCATAAGTATATGCCAGTATTACCAGTCAATACCGATTATCGTCCGCCCAGATGGCAGTTTAATGCCCACATTCAAACAATTTACCCAAGCCTTTTCAGAAAAATTCCGGTTGCTTATCAGCGTGAACGGGTTGAATTAGCCGATAGTGATTTTCTTGATCTGGATTGGTCTTATGCAGGGACTAAACCCGGAAAAAAACTGGTAATTGTTACACATGGCCTTGAAGGAGACTCAACAAGGCATTATGTAACTGGCATGATAAAGAAATTTAATGATAATGGTTACGATGGTCTGGGCTGGAATTGCCGTTCTTGCAGCGGTGAAATGAATCGGCTTCCAAGGTTTTATCATCATGGCGATGTAGACGACATCAGGTTTGTAGTAGAATACGCCATTCAGAAACATCAGTATGAAGAAGTAGTGCTGGTTGGTTTCAGTATGGGTGGCAGCATGACTTTAAGATTATTAGGCGACAGTCCCGAAAAATTGCCTGAACAGGTGAAATGTGGCATAGCAGTTTCGGTTCCGCTAGATTTATATACATCTGTATACGAACTGTATAAACCGGGCAGGCGCTTTTATATGAAACGCTTCATTAATAAACTGGGCAGGAAAATCAAAGAAAAGGCTATTCAACACCCGGATAACCCCTTGCTGAACCATGAAGGGTATGAAAGGATAAAAAACTTTGAAGAGTTCGATAACCGATATACAGCCAAATTGTATGGCTTCGTAGATGCCCATGATTTCTATAAAAAGGCAGGAGCAAAACCTTACCTGAAAAATATTGTTAAACCTACTTTAATCGTTCAGGCACAGAATGACCCCTTTCTTTCGCCTGAATGCTTAGATTTAGGCGAAGCCGAGCATAATCCGCATGTGTTTCTGCAATTATTGCATTTTGGGGGGCATGTAGGTTTTATGTTACCGGGCTCAAACGAAACCTGGGTAGAAAGAAGAGTAATGAGTTTTGTGCAGAATGGTATTGATGATTTAGAAACTGTTTGAGTTAAATTTTGAAAATAAAAAAGGATGGTTTTTGATTCAAGACAAGATTTAAAAACCGGAGTTTAGCAGAGCTAAATGAGGATTTTTAAAGCGCAGTATTGAACAAAAAGCAACTTTTTTAATTCAACAAGATTAACTCAAACAGTTTCTTAGTGTAAACCTTATTTGTCGATAGGCAATAATAGTATTGGTAATGGATAAATTTCTCAGAACAAGTTTCTTATATAATTCGGCAGAGAACTGGCTTTGGTTTTTCGGAATACTCATTGTCGGCTTTTTGTTCAAACGTATCCTCTCTGTAATCGTAAGCCGGATAGTTTACAGGATGATGAAAAAGGAGACAAAGAGCGTGCCTGTGGCCGATTTTGTAAATCTTCTGAGAAGTCCTGTTGAGTTTTTACTGGCCCTGTTTATTATTTACGCTGCCCTCAACGAAATCGTTTTCCCGCGCAAATGGCGCATTATTCCTTTTGGTAAAATGCGGGTATCTGATTTTATCGATCGTACCCTTGATATGCTCTTTGTGGCAGGTATCACCTGGCTCATTATTCGTCTGATTCGTTTTTTTGCATTGGTGCGTCTAAAAAAAGCTGAAGAGTCAGAATCAAACAAAGACCGACAACTGGTGCCTTTTTTTAGAGATATTATTATTGTTCTGATTGCTTTTTCTTCGTTTTTCCTCATTCTTGGTTTTGTTTTCAAGCAGGATGTCATCAGCCTTATAACTGGTCTGGGTATCGGTGGGGTGGCCTTAGCATTAGCTGCAAGAGCTACTTTAGAAAACCTTTTTGCTTCGTTTACTCTCTTTACCGAGCAACCATTTATTGTTGGTGATGATATTGAACTGGGTACCATGGTTGGCAAAATAGAAAAAGTGGGTTTCCGTAGTACCCGTATACGTCATGTAGACGGGAGCCTGGTGGTTGTGCCTAACCAGATGCTAGTATCTCAATCGCTCAATAATATTTCACAGCGCATGGAACGGAGACATAAGTTTTTTATCCGTTTAAAACTAGAAGCATCTGTTCAGCAGGTAAAGCTGGTGATTGAAGAGGTACAGGCAATACTCGATAATCATGAATCAATCAATACGGAGGCGCATGTAAAACTGGATGCCATTGGTGATTACTCAATCAATATCATGGTGGTATTTATGGCAGCAACAGCAGATTATTGGGAAAGTAAAACCATCAGAGAAGAAGTAAACGTGTCAATTCTGCATATACTCGAAAAGAATCAGGTAGAACTGGCACAACCTGCAACTACACTTTTCAGCATCACTGACGATAAAAATATTGATAATGATTATTGACTAAAGAGCCGATAATTAATTAAACCATAACAACAAAATATGTCTCGCATCGCACTTATTACAGGCGCAACTTCAGGTATTGGTAAAGCAACTGCTACTGCCTTTGCTGACAATGGTATTAATCTTATTTTATGCGGTCGCAGGCAGGAACGTCTCGACAGTCTGAAAGAACATTTCTCAAAGAAAATAGAAGTGACCACACTGAAATTTGATGTAAGAAACAAGGTTGAGGTTTTCAATGCCATTAATTCTTTGCCCGACGAATGGAAAAGCATTGATATTCTGGTAAATAATGCAGGCAATGCACATGGCTTATCTGCCATTCAGGACGGAGACGTGGATGATTGGGATGCCATGATTGATGGCAATGTGCAGGGCTTATTATATGTATCAAAAGCCATTATCCCGGGTATGGTAGCCCGTGAGAAAGGCCATATTGTGAATTTGAGTTCGGTTGCCGGAAAATACACCTACGCCAATGGCGCAGTTTATTGCGCTTCAAAAGCAGCCGTTGAAGCCCTGAGCGAAGGTATGCGATTGGATTTAACCCAGTATGGCATTAAAATCACTAATGTTGCACCTGGTGCTGTTGAAACGGAGTTCTCTCTGGTAAGATTTAAAGGCGATGAAAATCGTGCTGCAAAAGTATATGAAGGCTTTGAACCGATTCAACCGGAAGATGTGGCGGATGCCATTCTTTATGCCGTTAATACTCCG
>CALRLS020000420.1:0-5132 GCA_943368815.1 Cyanobium sp. NIES-981 | reverse complement strand
TGCTGTATTTTTTTGCCATATTTGTTATATAATATCATATATAATCAAAAATAACACCAATTTAGTATAAACGAGGGTAAAAAATTTAGGGTCATTTTTCATAAGCTGAAAAATGACCCTATTTGCGATTAGTTATACTAAAATCAATTAATAACAGCCTTTATCACTACAGGTTGGTGGTCTGACGGATAACGTTGTTCTTTAGCGTCTGTTAATACGCCATATTTCAATACGCTGATTCTTTTATCTGTAAAAATATAATCGATTCTGTTTTGCATCGGGGCATCAAATTTAAATGCATTGAATGTACCTTCGGGGCCATATGGAGGGGTTGCACTCACTTTTTGCGAATCGTTCAGGAGAGTCTGTATTTCTTTTACCTGCTCAGTGTCCGGCAATGAGTTAAGGTCTCCTACACATATCACTGGTGCATCGGTAGCTATTTCCTTTATTTTTTTCACCATCAGTATCCCTGATTGACGACGGGCTTCTACTCCCTGATGGTCGAAATGTACACTAAAGAAATAAAAATCTTTTTTGGTTTTCAGGTCTTTAAACTTAGCCCATGAGCATATCCTGTTGCAACATTTGGCATCCCAACCTTTTCCAGGCACATCGGGGGTTTCACTCAGCCAGAAATCTCCCGATTTCAAAACCTTAAACCTATCTTTTCTGTAAAAAATTGCCGAATGTTCTCCAGCCTGTTTGCCATCATCCCGGCCTGCGCCTAAAAAAGCAAAGTTTGGTAATTCGGCAATATCGTCCAGTTGCATGCGTAAGCCCTCTTGCGTTCCGAGAATATCAAATTCATGAAAACTGATAAGTCCTTTTACCATCTCTTTGCGATTAGGCCAGGCATTCACTCCATCATTAGCCGTGTTATAACGCAGATTATAGGTTGCTACTGTAATGGGAGTATTTTTTTGAGAGTAGGCGGTAGTGGTCATTAAGAGACCACAAAACAGAAAAATGAAACTTAATTTCATAGTGAATGGTGTAGGTTTTGTTGGTTGAAAATTGAATCAGCTACAGAATTTTTCTATTCTGTTACAAGCACAAAGTAAGTCATAGATTCATAATTCTAATAAAAAACTACCATTAATTTCCAGTACTCATTCTTAATAATTTCTTAAAGATAAAAGGGCCGGTAACGCTATTTACCAACCCTTTATCTGGCTAAACTGTATACTTTATGAAAAAAACTTTAATTTTTCCCTACATAGAGTTTCAGGGTATCTGCATTAACACCTGTAAAAATCCCTAGTCCGTTTGTAATACTCGATGGCGGTGTACTCAGATTCTGAGTAGTTGTACCACTTGATTGGTATAAGGCTGAGTAATCAGGATTAATCCTGTATAATATCACGTCGTAATTCCCGAAATATTCAAGGCTTTGCGGTTGGATACTATTGTGTGCCCCTAAAAGCGGTTCATTTGTAAATCTGAATCTGAAAGTAGGAAACTCAGAGCCCGTTGGTGGAATAATAATTTGCTGTGGTTCAGTTTCTATATTTTCTACTGCAATAAAATGATATACATTCTCCGGATTATTCCACGACAATTCAACAGGTGTGTTATCCGTACCACCAAAACCCCCACCCGGGCCACCGGAAAAACCCCCGCCTGATAAATCTATTTGTGTGCGGTATATCGTACTGGTGCTAATAGTAAATCCCTCTGGCTTTACAGGTATTTCTGTTTCAGCGCTTATGGTCCTGCCTTTGTACACAAATTCCATGCTGTATTTAGCTGGTGCTCCTTCTATTAATTCATTATTGGCAGATTCATAAATCCCTTCCCCCATTGATTTTAAATTGAATACCTTACCATTGCTCCCGGTAATTTTAATACTAAGACCATCAATAGGTGTTGATACACCTTCAGAGGTTTCGGCATAAGGTATCTCAGTAAAAACTTTCATACTTACCGGATGGCCGGGAGCCAGATATGCTTCTACAATTGGCTTATCACCGGGATTGATTACGTCATTTGTTTTAGTACAATTGAGTAGTGCGGTCTGTACCAATAGCAGAAAAGTTATGATATATATCTTTTTCATTGTTTTGATTATTTTATTTGAGTTTCCATGACACGGTAACGTTCGGTGTAAACCCAAGATAATTGACATTAGTAGTTTGTAAAACCGTTAAGTCTTCGTCTGTAATCACCTGAAATCTTTTATACCAGGTATTGGTACGACCATACAGATTAAATACAGAAAAACCTATATTAAACTGTGGGCTGAAATTAAAGGTTGCCGATATATCCATGCGATGATATGCAGGGAAACGGTTAGCGTTTTTATCAGAAGGATTAGTGAAATTTCTGACTGTACCATCTAAGAGCGTAACCTGATAGGCACCCAGAATAGAAGTATTCGGCCTGCCGCTTGAGTATATCCAGGTAGCAGCAAAATCCCATTTTTTGTACTTATAAGAGCCCACAAGCTTAAACTGATGTCTTACATCCTGGTCAGAATAAAAGGGTTTATCTGAAAAAGCGGCAATATTGCGTTTGGCTTCTGCCAGCGTATAGCCAATCCAGCCATTAAAATTTTCAAACTTCTTTTGTATCAGAATATCCACCCCATTAATGGTTTCATCACCATTAAAAAATGTTTCACTAGCTGTTAGCGTCCGATTCAGTTGAGGTACAAATCTGAGCGTATATTCGGTAATGTCGGTACTTTTCTTCTGATAAAACTCTACATCAAACAGGTAATCAGCAGTTTCGTAGCTCCCCCCAATGATGAGATGTTTAGAACGTGTAACCGGAAGTGTAGAGGAATTAGACAAAACCCAGAAGTTACGATTTCCTTGCGATATGTCTTCACGGTTAATTTGTTTGACAAACTGATAATAAATACCTGCGGCTCCTTTCAGTTTAAGTTTAGGCGTAATATTGAAATTGCCTGAAAGTCTTGGCTCAAAATAAGGCTTTTGAGTTACGTCGAAATAGGTCGTTCTGATACCCGGAATAATATGCAACTTGGCATCAAACAACTTAATCTGATCTTGTATATAGGCTGTATAAGTACTCCCGGTATCGTCTCTGTCCAGTACCTTGATTGTATCGTTCTGACTATAATTGTATTTGATATTATTTCGTGTTATCTGCAGGCCAAAGTCAACATTATTATTGGCAATAGGTTTCCATTCAAAATCTACCTTTGCCGTAATATCTGATAAATTATTATCTTCAATCTGCCCTATCCTTACGTCTGTATCCACGCTATCTCGTGTAATTGTCATCAACCGACTGTTGTCTCTATTACTATAATAGTTTGAATAACTCATCAGGGCATTGCTGTAAAATTTCTCATTCCATTTTCTCGACCACTTCAGGCTGCCTCCTAAATTTCCCCAGTTAGAAATATCATTCGTGGAAGTATTAAAGCCTCGGCCTCCAAAGCCACCACCTCCTCCACCACCTCCCGGAGGGCCAAAACCAGACAGGCTTGAACTGCTCGAATTATCCATATTATCGGTACCATTATATAGACTTAGTGAAAATATATCCTTTTTGGTTGGGCGAAAGGTCAGTTTTGAATTCAAATCATAAAAATATGAACTTGCTACCTGTTCCTGCCCAAATGAACCGAATGGATTACGGCCTGTGCCGCCAGGCAGACTGCCTGTTTGTGTATTCTGATTAGAGTTTTCTGATGTAAATCTTTCAAACAGTTTCTTATAAAGGGGACCTTTCCATGAACGGCGTGCTGCGACCAGGAAAGTCAATTTATCACCGATTGGTGTTTCGATGTATCCATTGGCACTTAATAAGCTTACATCTGCTCCTGCATTGAATTCTTTTTTATTACCTTCTTTTCCGGTTATTTCTGCTACTGCAGAAATTCTACCTCCGAATTTAGCGTCAAAACCACCCTTGTATAGCTGAATATCTTTAATAGCATTATAATTGAAGGCAGAAAAGAACCCAAAGAGATGGTCAACATGATATACCGTAAAGCCGTCATACAAGACCAAGGTCTGGTCGGGTGTACCACCACGTACATATAAACCTGAAGATGATTCGTTTGAAGCACTCACACCCGGCATTAGCTGAAACGCCCTGAAAGGGTCCCTTTCGCCAACATTGGGCAGGCGGGCTATATTTCGTGGGGTCATTTTAATCATACCCACCACTTCATTGGCTTTTAGGACTTCAGTTTTCTTTTCTGTTATTGTCACTTCTTCCAATACTCCTGTAGCTGGTTCAATTTCAATTTTCAAATCTTCTAAGTTCAATTTTGGATTTAAGTGAAATTGACGGGTAATAAACCCTACATAGCTTATCTCAAGCGAAACCGTATCAGACGGCACTTTTAATAAGGTAAAATAACCATCAACATTGGTCTGGCTTCCTGTTTTCGCATTTCTAATACTCACTGTGGCAAAGGGCAGGTTTTCACCATTGGTAGCATCCACTACTCTACCTGTGAGCATAAAATCAGTTCTGGTGGGTTGTCCCTCAAATTGCACATCGGCTGTTGTTTCAATTCGCTTGTTTTTGCCAATTATATGAATTATATCGCTTTCATCGACATAAAACTTTAAAGGCATTTTTTTTACAATTGCTTTCAGACCATCCTGAAATGTCTCATTGGAAAACCAATAGGTTATGTTGTAGGCTTTTAGTTCGTCCTTATCATAAACTAACTTGATGGGGTATTTCTTTTCCATGTCTGCCAATACTTTAGCAAATGGAATATTATTAAAAAACTCATCCTTTATAAATGGGTTATTAACAATTGGCTTTTTAGCATTTTGTGCATAGGTCTCACCGATAAGGCAAATCCATAATACAATCAATGAAAAGTAGGATAGTCTTTTTCTCATTCAGGCATTTTGATTAGTTCATATTTAAGGACGCATTCGCCTTTAATTAAGATGTCTGCCTGATGAGAAGTGTAGAGAATCAAAAGATTTGTGTAGATTATATACTTAAATATACTGATACTTAGCCTTGAATGATTCTAAAAAGCTCCTGCCGATAGGAATCTCCTGTTTAGCAATCAATAATTTAGTTTTTTGAAAAGAACTGATTTTATCCAATGAAACAATAAATGACTGATGCACACGACAAAATTGAGAATCTACCAATTTACTATCAATCGTTTTCAGATTCATTCG
>CALRLS020000419.1:0-5145 GCA_943368815.1 Cyanobium sp. NIES-981 | reverse complement strand
AGTTCCTGACCCGGACCCAATCATATTGAGCGTCTATCCTAATCCGACTAAGAATACCATTAGTCTATTGGCAAGCGATGATATGGATAATCGTTTTGTTAAGTTAAGATTATTGCAAAACTCAGGGCAGATGATTAGTGAACGAGAGGGATATTGGAAAGACCTGAAAGCACAGATAGGCAATGATCTGTCAGACCAGAGTGTGGGTATTTACCTGCTGAGCATCTGGTATGGAGATAAGAATAAGGTGTTCAGGATTTATAAGGAATAAAGTCCGGCAATATCATAAAATACAGCCGGATTGAATCAATGCTTATCCGGCTGTATTTTTTAATTTTACAAATGCACCACCTGTCCGGTTCTTACCGATTCGTCGCAAGCGAATGCTATTTTTAAGCTGTTAACTGCATCCTGAACGTGGTCTGTCAGGTCAATATCTTCCTGAATCGCTTTTAAGAAATAGCGTTGCTCTCTGTTGCAAAGTTCCTGATGATCAGGCTCGTCTGTGAGGTTAATCCACGTATCTTCTTTCGTAAACTGATTATTGGCATCAATATCTGCATGGTGAAAACGCAAAGATTCTGTTTTGGTATGAGAATCCACATTGTCTGATTTTCCGCTTCCAGCCGCTTCTTTAGCTACTATCGAAACACAACCTTTAGGGCCGATTACGTCTTTTACAAAAAAGGCAGTCTCACTCATCATCGGTCCCCAGCCTGCTTCATACCAACCCACAGAGCCGTCCTCAAATCTGATTTGCAGTTGACCGTAATTATAATTGGTTTCAGCAATATCATTGGTTAATCTGGCGCCGATAGCTGTTACCTGTAATGGTTTCGAGCGGGTCATCTGGCACATCACATCAATATAGTGCACACCACAGTCCACAATCGGGCTAAGGCTTTTCATCAGGTTCCTGTGCACATCCCACATATTGCCGTGGCTTTGCTGGTTCAGGTTCATACGCATTACCAGAGGTTTGCCTAGTTGATGCGAAAGTTCTACGAATTTCTCCCATGATGGGTGGTGGCGCAGAATATAGCCTACAACTACTTTTTTGCCTGTTTGTTTGGCTACAGCAGCTACTCTTTCGGCACCTTCTACTGTATCGGCCAATGGTTTTTCAATAAACACATGCGCACCGCTTTCAAGGGCCTTGATGGCGAATGCCTCGTGGGTGTCAGGATATGTCGAAATACAAACAGCATCGGGTTTTGTTGCGGCAAGGGCTTCATCATAATCTGAAAATAATTGATAGCCACCGCCCAGACGTTCGTTTAATACTTCTTTGCTTTTTCCGGTTGAAACGATACCACAGATTTCAAATCCTTCAGTGGTATGATAGGCAATGGCATGAGAGGCGCCCATATTACCACAACCAACTACTAATACACGAATCGGACTCATAAGTTTTGTTATACTATTTTAGTGATGTTTAAAATCCTGAACCCTTGTGATATATTTATTTTATTCTCTTATTATTTTTCTAACTGCGCTGCCATGCGAGGTTTCAATTTTTACAAGGTACATGCCTTTAGCCAGTTGACTGATATTGAACGAATTATTGGTAGAAAGCTTGTTGGTCTGCATAGCTTTTATACCGTTGGCCGCATAAAAAGTTGCTTCTTTAAAAACAATACCTGCAGGTAATTCAATTCGCAATTCATCACTCGCAGGGTTCGGGTAGATACTTATATTGATGTTTTCATCCGGTTCAGTTCCTAGCACGGCTGCCTTTACTTCAATAGCATTAGAAACAACACTGGCGCAACCATCTTCTGTTATGGCTTTTACTGTATATTGTCCGCCATTAGTTGGTGTAATGGTGGCTTGTGTCAGGCCGTTTACAGCAGACCCATTCAGATACCATTGATATTTTGTGCCACCAGATGCTACAAGATTTGCACCACTACTAGTTATTTTTGGCGTAGTGGGTATAATACAGAATGTCTGGCTGGCACTGGCCGGATTAAACTGTCCGCTACCAACCTGAAAAGCCTGAATTTTTACTTTACCAGCGGTTGTACCTAGGGTAACTTTGTTGCCGTTTATAGTGGCATCACCTGACTCAACTGCGTACTGCACAGCCAGTTTTGAACTTGCGGTTGCAGCTAAAGTAAAACTTGTGCCGGAGTTCTTATCTGATATAGCGCCAAAAGTAATAGTCTGGTCTGTTTTGGTGGGTAATGTTCTTACTCCTTGAGCATACCATACTGCCCATTTGGCATCAGTAAATAAGTCCTGCGCCTCACCTGAGGGCCTGATTTTATCCGCTTGCAAGTTGATAATCTGAACGGTGGCTTTCCCCCCGTCATTGATGGAATTAAACAGCATTTTATCATCCAGACGTGAATAACCCGGATAACCAATGTCATTGTTTTCATTAATTATATCAATATCATTGTTTTCAATATCTACCCCTATCTGGTAATAAGTGTCTGGTTCGTCGGAAGTATAATAATCGAAGGCAATCACATTCTGGGTGTTTTTCGAGAAGGCCGGGTTTCCGATACTCTCGCCTTCTTCAAGATCTGTAAAGATTTTTTCAATTTTACCGTCACCAAAAGCCTTTTTTGCGGTGTCCCAAACCCTTATCAGGCCTACATCCCAATATTCAATCGTGCCTGACAAACTACTTAACTGGTTGGATGCATCATAAATGATGACCTCACCCGAATAATCCCATTCAAAAGAATCAGCAAATAGCACCTCACCTGTACTTACCCCTGACGAATATGTAGGGTTATATAATTTGAACTTAGCGCTTTTGCCATTGTTTTCAAGGTCAAAAACATACATATAAGGTTCTTCAGTTTCAGTAAGCCCAGCAACTCTTTTACCGTCTTTCGAAACCGCCACATTATCCCAGGCGGCATCATCTGTCAGTTTATCTTCTTTAAAAGCGCCTGTCAATGCAATACGGCGAATATTTTTATCTTTTCCTACGAAATAGGCATATTGACCGTCATCAGTAATACTCGGTTTACTTAAACAACCACTGGACGAAATGGGCTTATAATTCGAATCTGTGGTTTTTCCCATGTATAATTTGTCATCTGTCGGGTCAAATACCAGAATAAAATCACCACCATTGTTTACAGGAATAGTCTGCGGTGTTGGGGTAGGAGCAGGCGTACCTGTATTACCCGATGGGTCTGCAATGCCAACTTCATCAAAGGCAGCTTTCGCAGCAGTGACAACAGCAGATGAGGCCCCATATAACTCAGCCGCAGCTTTTACAACTGCCAGACGCGCATCCACAAATTTAGAAGTACGGGTCAGGTAAGTCGTGAGCGCTTTATAATAAACCTGTTCGGCTTTTTCCTTGCCTACATTAGCATTTGAAGCAAAGAGATAAAAAGCGTAGTTTGGAATACCACTGTTAATATGCACACCACCATTGTCTTCATCTTCTGTATTCTTTAAAAACATGTATTGAGACATATTCTTCGGCTGATAACCCGGATCTCTTGTGCCACCCTGATTAGGGTTCTGTAAACTACGCAAAGCACCTGAAGGATATGAACCCGCTTTAATAACGTCTTCGCCAAGCGTCCAGTCGTCGCGGTCTATCATAGCGCCAAAAATATCTGCAAAAGATTCGTTGAGCGCACCTGATTGGTTCTGGTATTCTAACAGGGCAGTTGCGCCCACTACACCATGCGTCATTTCATGACCTGCCACATCCAAAGCTCCGGCAAGGGGCTTGAAGTATTCACGGCCATTGCCATAGCCCATATAATCACCGTTCCAATAGGCATTGTCCATCCCTTTTCCATCATCATCTGCTATATTAATCAACGAAATGATTGTACTACCTTTACCATCCAGTGAGTTTCTGTTAAATTTTGTACGGAAATAATCGTAGCAAAGACCAGCATTAAAGTGTGCCGAAACCGCTGCCGGGCTCCAGCTAGTGCCATTATTAGACACAATATGAGAATATTTTAATTTATCGGAAGGCGTATTTTGCGCATCAATTGTCAGAATACCACCTACGGGTCTGTCCGGAAGTTTTGAGGAAGTCTTATTATACATGGGTCTTTGCGTATCCAGCATATAATACGAACTCCCAAGCTGTTGAATATTGATAGTACGTGTCACATTGTTGAGGTCTTTGGCAGTAGCTGTAAAAGGCCCGTCAAGTGTACAGGTATAATTGTATTTATTCAGGATTTCTCCGCTATTTGCGTCAACAAAATATACCCATCGTTCCAGTATATTTGGTCTGATGTGCAGATAATAAGTCAACCTGGCATCGTCACTTTTTTCACCTACGTGATAAATGAATAATTCAGAGGTATTTTCCTGCTTTATGAGGGTATTGCTGCTTGCTTTCTGTACTATCGATTTTTTCGATACATCTGCCATCACCAGTTCAATGGCTTGCGCTTCTGTGAGTTGCGGTTTTACAGATGCTAGTTTAGGCGTAGGGAAATTACGGCCATTGAGGGT
This sequence comes from Cyanobium sp. NIES-981, assembly GCA_943368815.1. Taxonomy (GTDB): domain Bacteria; phylum Bacteroidota; class Bacteroidia; order Cytophagales; family Spirosomataceae; genus Emticicia. The sequence continues at coordinate 690 of CALRLS020000419.1, read as the reverse complement.
TTCGATCTTGTTATCTCTGGCATGTAGCCATATTTCACCGCCAAAAATCGGTACATTCTTGTATTTCTGCTGCAATTTCATGTGTGTAATACCAAGATTGTCAGATTCAGTCTTACTTATCTGCAACTCCTCATTCGGGTCCTGGATCTTTAAGGTGGCTTTCACTTCTCCAAGAAAATTGTTAGCCAGAACCTGAGCACTCAAACGGGCTTTATTGGTTGATTTCGAAAAGTTTTCAATCATCAATACCCTGCCTGATTCGGGGTCTTTAGTAACTTTATATTTGCTTATAAGCTTTGTCGTAAGCCCTTGAGTGCTTAACTGTCTTGTATTTTTATTATTTTTTTCGCCCTGAATCTCTAAAAAATCTCCTTTGGGGGCATGGGTCTTTTCTCCCGGTGATTTGTGTTTTCGTTCAAATCCTTTTTGAGCAAAGGCTGAAGTAGCAATAGCAAATAGTAAGATAAAGGTTAGTCTCATAATAGATGGGTACGTTTATTAGTTCAAAGGTACTAAATTCATTAAATGCTTGTGCAATTCTCTTGCTTTTTCCGGTACCGGAGTATTTGTTTTGCCCCAGATTATTGATTGTATCTGATTACCCTTTTGTAATCGAAGGTAATAATAGATATTTCCGGGTTCTTTGAAGCCATCTGCCTCTAAAAACAGGGTTACGGATTCTCTGAAAAG
>CALRLS020000418.1:0-5158 GCA_943368815.1 Cyanobium sp. NIES-981 | reverse complement strand
ATCAGTTGAAGATTTTCTGGAGAATCAACCACCGCACCTGCAACCGGTCATGGAGCGGCTTCGGGTGCTGATTCTGAAAACGCATCCAAAAATACGGGAGCATCTTGAAATCAATACACCGATGTATAAGGTTAAACAGGATGTTTGCTATTTTGGCAAAGTACATCCGGTTAAGGGCTTGGAAGTTTGTTTTCTTAGAGGATTTCAGATGTCAAATGAACAGGGCTTGCTGGAATCAAAAGGCAGGAAGTTTATTCATGGTTTAACTTTGGTTGACATCAATGACTTAAAAAGCAAGGAAGCAGCTTTTCTGGAAATACTGAATGAGGCTCTGATATTAGACGAAATCAACGAAAAGTCTATTTTCACGGAAATGTTACAGGCTGGCAGAAAAAAGAAATCATAGATTTTGTGCAGCTATCCAGCCACCAGTCCATGCTGCCTGAAAATTAAATCCGCCTGTGATGGCATCAATGTTCAGTACCTCACCTGCCATATAGAGATTAGGGTATTTTTTGAGGCAAAATTTTTCAAAGTCGACTTCTGATAAATCAACTCCTCCTGCTGTTACAAATTCCTCCTTAAAGGTACTTTTACCATTTACTTTGAATTTGCAGGCACTTAGCTGTTCCATCAGACCAGCAATATGCTTTTTTCCTGTCTCGGCCCATTTCTGATACTCTCCTATTCCGGCGGCTGCGCACAGGCTTTTCCAGAGCCGGATAGGTAAACCGAATTCTGCATTGGCCAATACATTCTTTTTCGGTTGGTTTGCAATTTGTTGATGCAGTTGCTGCCTGATGTTTTCAGTATCGGTTCTGCCCAACCAGTTCACTATCACCTCAAATTCGTAGTTCACCTCATGCAAATCTCTGGCTCCCCATGCAGATAGTTTCAGAATTGCAGGGCCGGATAATCCCCAATGAGTAATCAAAGCAGCTCCGCTGGAAGAGAAAGTACTGAGTGTTTTATTTGTAGGATGCCGTAATTGACAAACAGCATTTTCAACACTGATTCCCATTAAATCCTGAATCCGTTCATCTTTGATATTGAATGTAAATAAAGATGGAACAGGCGGAACCGTACTAATATCCAGGTTCCGTAGCAATTTCCAGATGGCAGTATCACTCCCTGTGGCTATCATCAGGTTTTTGGTTTGGTATTGCTTTTCTCCTATTACATTCAACAGCCATTCCCCTCCTTTGTTTTCAATACTTTCAACCCGACTATTAGTAATAATTTCGACCCTATTTTTGTGGCAGGCATCTAAAAAACAATCAATGATACTCTGGGAAGAATTACTGACCGGGAACATTCGTCCATCAGCCTCCTTTTTAATTTTAACCCCATGCTCTTCAAACCAGTTGATAGTATGTGTAGGATTGAATCGTTGAAAAGGTTGTAACAATGCCTCATTACCTCGCGGATAATAATTGATCAGTTGCGCAGGGTCAAAACAGGCGTGAGTTACATTGCATCGCCCACCGCCTGATACCTTTACTTTTTGCAAAACCTCTCTCCCTCTTTCCAGGATAGCTATCTTTAGATTTTTGTTTTTTTCGGCAGCATTAATTGCCGTGAAAAAACCCGCTGCGCCACCGCCAATAATGATGAGGTCATACATAAAAAGAATGAAATTGATTATGTGTACTAAAAAAATCACCTTAGAGCATGTTTAAAAATTATTGTTCGACCTACGAAGACATCTTTTTCAGCTATACTGCGTTGCATTTTTTCGATGTAGCTGCTGGCTACATCTGCAAAATGCGCCTTGTCTAGCTAAAAAACCTGTCCTTCTCGGTCAGAAAAACAAAATTTAAACATGCTCTTAGACAATGAGCCAGGCTATTATCTAAGGTGAAACTCTATCTGCAAAGCAAGTGCATCAAAAGCAGATTTCAAAGTGCATGATGCAGATTTACTTACAATTTCTGAAACTTGCGAATTGGCTTGAAAAAAAATTCCCAAGCTCTTTTATGACAGTTGGAGGTCTGGCGTAATCAAACACTACTCTATGGCTTTCTCCTGCTTTTGATATTTCGATCCATTGAGCGCCGGCATCACCACAGTCAGGGCATCCAATTACAGTGGGTAGTTTTTTAAATTCTTCAAAGTCAAAAGATGTTTTTAAATCTTCAATAAGTTTGGCAGACACATTAGCTGAACATTGCTTTTCGGCATTGTTTTTACTATTATCTTTTGCTGTATAATTTACTTTATTGCCCGAAAATTCAATTGAAGCCTGACAAATGCCCGAACATTCTCCAAAAAAATAGCCACCTTTTATTACTAAATCCTGCTCAACTTGGGAATCTACATTATTTTTTGAGCAGGCAACTATAAAAGACAGCATTGCAATTAAATAAATCATCTGTACTTTCATAGGCCAGTCAGCATTAAGGTTTCACATATTTTTCTTCAAAATACACTCTTTTCTCACGCAGGAGTTTCAATAATGGTGCAATTTCCTTTACATCGTGGCCAAATTCAAATGTCACCTTATGTCTTGAATCATTTTTTATTATTTCTACCCATTCAGCCCCACCATCAGCACAATCGGGACAACCGATTACTTCTGCTAATTTCTTAAAAGCTTCAAAATCAATATTTTTCGAAACTGCGCTAATATAATCACTCGTTAGTTTCTCTTTATAAGTAGTTGGGTCACCACCCCCTACTCCTCTTCCACCATTGAGGTATACTGTAAATTCAGCATCGTCATTGACAAATACTATCTCTTTTTTGCACGGCCCAAGACACATGCCAAAGCTTGTACCATATTTAATTACTGTGCCATTCAAACTTTTTTCTGCGTCAGGTGCCTGCGATACGTTTTCGCAAGCCATAAAAGAAAATGTGGAAAGAATGATTGCTGCAAACAATTGAATTTTCATTTTATTAATGGATTTTTGTGTTTGAATAATGGATTTTATTCTTAATCATACTCTTAGGATTCCGTTCAGATTAAAAAGGTTGTAAACATGACTACAAAACAAATACAAATTATTGTCCAGGCAGTAGGTGCGGCAGAAAAAAACGTAACGAATACCATAAGTTTGTTGGAAGAAGGGGCCACGGTGCCGTTTATAGCCAGATACAGAAAAGAAATGACAGGCAGTATGGACGAAGTGCAGATAGCCTCTGTTAAAGACCTTTACAATAAGTTTTTAGAAGCCGATAAGCGTCGGGAAGCCATCATCAAGTCGATAGAAGAGCAAGGCAAAATGACCCCTGAATTGCTTTCTAAGCTGAAAAACGCGATATATCTGAATGAATTAGAGGACTTATATCTACCTTATAAACAAAAGCGAAAAACAAGGGCGAGTATTGCGATTGAAAAAGGACTTGAGCCGCTCGCTAAAATTATTTTTGCCCAGAAAGACAGAAACATTGAGGGCATTGCAGAAAAATATCTCACCGATAAGGTGGAAACTGTGGAGGATGCGCTACAAGGTGCAAGGGATATTATGGCTGAATGGATTAATGAAGATATACAGGCACGGAATGCCGTGCGGAAGATTTTTGAAAGAGAATCGATTGTAACAGCTAAAGTAAAGAAAGGTAAGAAAGAAGAGGGTGCGAAGTATCAGGATTATTTTGAGTTTTCGGAGCCATTATCAAGAATACCATCTCATCGTTTACTGGCAATCAGACGTGGTGAGGAGGAAGGGATTTTGTCGGTAGATATATCAATAGAAGCAGAGAGAGGAACAGATGCGCTTGACAGAATTTATCTGAGAGGTTTACCGGAGGCCAAAGAACAGGTAGCTGAAGCCATAACAGACTCTTACAATCGTTTGTTGAAACCCAGTATTGAGACGGAGTTCTCGAACCTATCGAAACAAAAGGCTGATACTGAAGCCATCAAGATTTTTGCGGCTAATCTCCGACAATTATTGCTTGCATCCCCATTAGGACAAAAAAGAGTAATAGCCATTGACCCTGGCTTCAGAACAGGTTGCAAAACAGTCTGCCTGAACGAACAGGGCGATTTACTTTATGATACTGTCATCTATCCATTAGACAAGAAAATGGAAGCTGAGGCTGTTATCAAAAAGCTGGCTTTTGAATACAAAATACAAGCCATTGCTATAGGTAACGGCACTGCCAGCCGCGAGACCGAAAGTTTTGTAAAATCATTAAAACTGGATAAGATACAGGTGCATATGGTTTCGGAGCAGGGAGCTTCTATTTATTCGGCTTCTGACATAGCGCGTGAAGAATTCCCGAAAAAAGATGTGACTGTTCGTGGAGCTATTTCGATAGGACGGAGATTGATGGACCCTTTGGCTGAATTGGTAAAAATAGACCCCAAGTCTATAGGCGTGGGACAATACCAGCATGATGTAGAACAAAAGATGCTGAAAGAAAGCCTTGATTCGGTAGTGGAAAGTTGTGTGAACCTTGTAGGTGTTGAACTCAACACAGCCAGTAAAAACCTGTTAAGCTATGTTTCTGGACTGGGACCATCTTTAGCACAGAATATTGTAGATTATAGGGCAAAGAATGGCGCATTCGGTTCGAGAGATGAATTGAAGAAAGTACCTCGTTTAGGAGCAAAAGCCTTTGAACAAAGTGCAGGTTTCCTGCGGATTAATGGCGCAAAGAACCCATTGGATAATTCGGCGGTGCATCCTGAGACTTATGGAATCGTTGAAAAAATGGCAAAAGATATAGGTTTAAAAGTGGCTGATTTAATCAATAATGCACAGATAAAATCAAAAATAAATCTGAATAATTATGTTACATCTACTGTAGGGCTGCCAACATTAAACGATATTTTATCCGAATTGCAAAAGCCCGGCCGTGACCCACGTGAGGCATTGGAAGAGTTTGAATTTGCAGCCGATGTACATAAAATTGAAGATTTGAGAGAAGGGATGATATTACCGGGTATAGTTACCAATATTACTGCCTTCGGCTGTTTTGTTGATGTGGGTGTGCATCAGGACGGTCTAATACATGTATCTCAAATGGCAAACAGATTCATCAAAGACCCTAACGAGGTAGTAAAAGTGCATCAGAAAGTACAAGTGAAGGTTACTGAAGTGGATATAGCGAGGAAAAGGATAGCGCTTAGTATGAAGTTTTGAGATTTGTCCCTCACTGAAACGGGGCTTCGGCTCCGCTCAGCCACCGTTTCAGTTGAAATACCCTT
>CALRLS020000417.1:0-5160 GCA_943368815.1 Cyanobium sp. NIES-981 | reverse complement strand
TTCTCCTTCAATATTTTCTATTAGACTTTTATGTAATTCATCAAAAAACCGTTTTATCTTGGCAGGATTATATTTTTCAATTAATCGCTTTTCAATATTTTGACAAAGCTCCAATCCATATTTTTTGAACTGGTAGGTTCTTTTGGTTTCATTGCGCCATAAAAATGATTCTTGTAGCCTTAGAATTATCGTATTATTTCTATTATACTCAGTTCTCGAACTTTCATTTCCTTGGTCTTTGAATACCTTATTGGTGATTGTAATGATGTTTTCTTCGGTAAAGTCTTTGTCCTTATACTTGGCATAGAGAGAGAGGAGAATCAATCCGTCATTCTTCTCTGGGATTAATTTCTCATATTGGCTTTTTGCCTCCCTATATAGGTTAAAGCTTTCCATTTAGATACCTTATATGTTCATTTTTATCTTGAACATGTTTAGTATTATATTTTTGTTTGGATTTTGTGTAAAAATCGAACCATACGGGGTCGCCCGGTGATAATAATATCCCGCCTGCCAACTCAATAGCTTATCTGTTAAAAATTCTTTTGATGGTAATTCGCACCATTGACACCATGTCTTTAAACAATGAAAAATGCCTTCTACTATCTCTGTTAATGGAACTGTGGTTTCAATTCCTCTTTAGTCTATTGTCAAATGTGGTAAAACCCAATTTCTATCGTACTCTTGTTCAGCATCGCCGGGCGACCCCGTCCCATTGAGTGTTAATTTGTTTTTCGCAAATCAAAGTTCTCACTTATTTGGGAATAGTCTATTTATGTTTAAACAGACTCATACTCAAGACCTGAACCTTTTCGGCTTTACCCCATTATGTGTTTCAAACAACCGTGTAAAATGACTGAGGTTTGAAAATCCCAAACGATAACCTACTTCTGACACAGATAATTTTTCCTCTTTTAATAAATAAGCCGCCTCCTTCATTCTAAAACTTTGATAATAGTTATAAATACTGTTCCCGAAAATCTGTTTAAACAATCGCTTCAATTTAGATTCACTCATTCCCGAAAGTTTTACAAGTTCAGGAATTATCGGTGGGCTGTCAATGTTTAGAAGAATTTTATCTTTTACCTCATACAATTTTTTCACATCTGCGACATTCAATGATTGTAATGTAGAATCTTTTCTTTTTAGTAACTCTGCGAACAATGTATAAATAAGCTCTTCTGTTTTTATTTTATAATAAAAAGCTTCTAATTCTTTAACAGGACTTGAAGTAATAATTTCAGATGCTACTTCTTGCGCGTTTGGAGAAATCATTTCTTCAATTAAAAAGGGTTGATTGTCAGAAGTTATTATTTGCAAAAGTGTATTTTCTTTTTCAAGCTTCAACAATTCCTTTAAATAATCTGCATCAACCGTAATAACTATTGAATTAATTTTTTTGTTAGCAGGAAGAAGTTCATAGTTAAGATCTGCAGTTGTTACCTGCACTGAAGGCAACGACTTTCTGCTTGCAGATGGCTGTAACAAGCGATTTTTTATTTCATCTTTTGATTGATAAATGTTGTGAAAGGCAATCACTACAAATTTCCCTTCTTCGTTACCAATCCCCCTGTCCAATATTACATTTTCTCTCAGTTCATATTGCCTTATTATTAATCGCAGTTTGGGATTAATGATAATACCTTTAATGTAACCTTGGCCCATATCCTTTGGAATAAGTGTTACACCATTTTTCGGCTTACTCCCAACTGCCTTTTCAGGTTTATTTAAAAGCTCATTCCGTTCAGGATTTGATTTCATGATTCAGACGATATGGACTATTATTTGAACAAATGTAGCTATTTTATTTCTTTTTGCTCTGGTAATTTTGTGCTATCAATAAAGTCAATAAGATATAATGATAGCAAGGTTAACACAAGCAAATAAAATTTACGACTCCCCGGCTGGTAAATTCACTGCTTTGGATAAATCCAATGTAGAATTAAATAATGGAGAATTATTGTTGATCATAGGGCCTTCAGGTTCTGGTAAAACAACTCTCCTTTCTTTGCTGGGATGTCTCATAAATCCAACGGAAGGCGATTTAGAAATTGATGGTAGAAATACGACTGCGCTCACTGCCAAAGAAATGGCAAAAATCAGATTAGATACTATTGGATTTGTTTTTCAACAATTCAATCTTTTAGCCCCACTAACTGCTGAAGGCAATGTTTCATTTCCCCTTCAAATGCAAGGATTAAGCAATAGGGAAATGAAAAGCAAAACAGAAGAGGCTTTGCTAAAGGTTAACATGCTTGAGCACAAGAAAAAACTACCGCGGCAATTGTCGGGTGGTCAGCAACAACGCATTGCCATTGCAAGAGCGTTGGTTACAAATCCTAAAATCGTGCTATGTGATGAGCCTACTGCATCTCTCGATAATAACAGTCTGTTAATTGTAATGAAGGAGTTGAAAGAGTTGGCTCTTTCGGGCAAAGCTGTTGCTGTAGTTACACATGATCCCCGATTAGTAGAATTTGCAGACAGAGCCATTGAAGTAAAAAATGGTCTTGTTTATACGCTGGAAAACATCAAAGACATCATTCATTAATTCAAAACAATAATTGAGTATTTACAAGATGAAATTAAATCCGTATGCAATGAAAAGAATATTTGCTTCAATAATAGCAACCCTGGGATTAGCAGTATTTACATCGTGCTCTGATACAGAAGAGCAATCCAGAAAAGATAGTCAGACCACAGCTCCTCCTGAGATTACCCGGGTAGTTGGTGTTGCGCGAATTGAACCTGAAAAGGGATTACTCTATATCTATTCAAGTGCCAGTGGCAAAATAGAATCAATACAGGCAGACGAAAATGCTATTGTAAATCAAGATGAAATCCTGGTGAGCCTTGAGCAAGTAACCGATCTGGCTCAGTTGAATCAGGAAAGAAGTAAAATATCGTATCAGGAATCTGCCATTCAATCAGCTGAAGCAAATGCAAATGCGATACAATCCGACTTACAGAAAGCAAATGAAGATGTAACACTAAATGAAAAACTGTTGACTGCCAGAGCCAGTACTGAACAAACACTCAATGACAGTAAAGCTAAAGTTGCAAAGCTATTATTTGAATACAAGAAGCAACAGGCTGAAGTAAGCCAAACTAAAAACAAGATGGATGAAATCAACGCTAACATCCAATATAAAAAAGCAGTGATGGCCGAAAAGCAAATCAGGGCTTCATTTGACGGCAAAATACTGCAATGGGATGTTCAAAAAGGAGATTATATAAATGCCGGACAGAAATTAGGTCAATTTGCTCCTAAGGGGGCATTGGTAGCTGTTACTGAAGTGGACGAGGTTTTTGCAGATAGGGTAAGCATAGGCATGAAAGCAGAAATCATTTCACAATTAGATGCCCGAAAGATTGGAGAGGGAGAAGTAGTTTTTATAGCCGGTTTTTTGAAGAAAAAATCACTTTTCTCTGATGAGAATGCTGTAGAAGACCGCAGAGTTAGAGAAGTGAGAATTCGATTGAACCCTACTTCACAAATTGTTATAAACAACAAGGTGGATTGTGCCATCTATCTTAAATAAAAATAAATCATGTGGAAAACAGCATTCAGGTTTATGGTCTTTGATAAGACTAAACTTATTGGAATATTATTCGGAATAACAGTATCCATATTCTTAGTGGGTGTCCAGCTTGGATATTTAGATAGTGTATTGGATACGTTTATTGGCATAGTCAAAGACAATACGGAGTATATTTTTGTGGTGGATAAAAAAAGTACATCATCAGTTTCTCTTGTAAACATTGACAAAAGGGTTGGATATGAACTACAATCCATAAAAGGAGTAGAAAAGGTATATCCGGTAATAGTAGCCGGTGCCACTAGTAAATTTAAATCAGGTGCCACTGGTATGGTCACAATAATAGGTGTTGACCTTCCCGGTGGCGTTGGAGGGCCAAAACATTTTACGTCCGAAACTAATTTGAATACACTGCAAAACGAAGGTGCGGTAATTGTAGATATTACGGCATTGGAAGATATGGAGAGTATAAAAATCGGCGATTATTTCTCAATAAATGATATACGGGTTTATGTGAGTGGCATTTCACTAAATAATCAAAATTTAGGTCAACCAAATATCATCACCACTATAGAGAGGGTTCGGCAAATCTCAAAGTTTAGCGCAAACCATGTCAGTGCCTACATACTACGAACCAACTCAATGGATACCGCAATTAACGACCAAATTGTCCGTAACATTAACAGTACTATTCTTGCCGTTAACGCCTTCACAGGCCGGGATTTTAACCAAAAGTCTTTAGCGTATGTGAAAGAAACGAGTAGCATCATGTCAACCTTTATGTTTTTAATTGGGTTTTCTTTGATTACTGGTTTTATTGTGGTTGGGCTCACTATGTTTTCTTCTGTAAATGATCGTATTAAAGATTATGGAACTATAAAAGCTATTGGAGGTACAAATGCATTTATTACCCGATTGATATTATCACAATCCGTTTTATATGCACTTATCGGGTTCGGTATTGCCATATCGTGCTTATTGGGACTTAAAATACTAATGGCCTCTGCCAATCAAACTATAAATCTCTCGCCTTCACTTATTGCGTTCCTATTCCTTTCAACTCTTACTATCAGCTTGGTGGGAAGTTATTTCTCCTTGAGAAAAATACTAAAACTAGAGCCCGTTCAAATCTTTCGAATGTAAAAAATGAAAAGTATGAAAAAAATATTTATGGCATTATTCCTTCTCACAAGCATAAGAAGTAAAGCTCAAAATGATGAGGCGCAAAAACTATCTCTTGCACAGGCCATTGAAACCGGAATTCAAAACAGATACGATTTAAAGGCAAATAAATTCAACGTTGAAATCGCAAATAATACAACAGAAAAACGTAAGAAAGAATGGTTGCCGAATCTTGAAGCTACTACAGATATTAAATACAATACGCAGCTTCAAAAAACGGTTTTGCCAGATGGCTTTGCAGGTGGTAGCGGTGGCTTTAATAACACTATTACATTGGGAACAAAAAATCAATCATGGGTTTCGCTAGACTTTACGCAAAACCTATACAAGCCAGGATTACGGACCGACATTCAAATTGCAAGGGAAGAAGCACTATTAGAGAAGGAGAGAACTATTGAAAAAGAGACAGATATAAAATTCAGAATTACCGAAACGTATT
>CALRLS020000416.1:0-5164 GCA_943368815.1 Cyanobium sp. NIES-981 | reverse complement strand
TTTAATGATTTTACCGAAATGCTCTTCGATGGTATTATTACCATAAACATCGGCATGGTCGAATGTATTAACGCCCAATTCCAGACAGAGATTGATTATTTTCTCAATTTTTGTAGTTGTACTCTGGCCCTCATCATTCCATCTCCAGAAACCATAAATGGCCTCTGATACTTTTGGGCCTGAATCACTTAGGTAAACTTTTTTCATTAGCTTATATTAACGGTATCAGTCACAAAAATAGTTAAATTTTATAGAATTCCTATATCTATGAAAATGTGACAAAAGGATACCCTGCTCTTGCATCTATAAGCAAGAGCAATATTGTTTAGGTTAATTAATTCTGGATTTATCGAATCACGAAACACTTGTTTAAGCACACTGTAATTGAAAAGAGTCAGTCAATGTATTTGCAAATTGATTCAGTATAATTTTGCCTTCTTCCCATTCACCAAAGCCTGAACTGGCATTTATATGCCCTTTTGCACCGATATTCAAGAAAGTACTTCCCCATGCATCAGCAAAATATTCAGAACGCTCAATAGAGGCATAAATATCGTTTGTACTTGCTACAAGCACGCTTTCAAATGGAAGCGCCTTATCAGGAATGGGATTGAATCCCTCTACAAAATTTAATCTTTCTGAATATTCGGCGTCAGCCGGAGCTACTAATATAGCACCTTTCACTAAAGGAGAGAAATATTTTTGTGCCCAATGCACAACAGTTAAACAACCCATGCTATGAGCTACCAGAATTGTAGGCTGGCTAAGGCTCTCAATATAGTTTTGTAGTTTTTCAACCCATTCAGCGCATACAGGCAAATCCCAATTATCCTGTTCCACTCTTGTAAACAAATATGGGTGTTGTTTTTCCCAGATAGTCTGCCAATGTCTCGGCCCTGAACTTGCCAGACCCGGAATCGTGAGAAAATTGATATTTGATGAGGTTTTCATAATCTATTTAGTGATTGTGTGACTTAGTGATTGAGTGATTAAATATTGGTGATTTAGAAATTACGTCCAATCAATCGTTTAGATTCTATTAAATGGAGTTTACAATCCAATCACTCATTCACTAAATCACTCATTCACTCAATTCTTTATGCCGCATAATTAAAGTCAGATATAAAAGGAACTCTGTTTACTGCTGCAAACACTGCTGCTAATACTTTGGTGGCAGAAAAAGTATGCAGAAAATTCTGGTCGATAGTATGATAAACTACATGTCCGTATTGATTCAGTACATAAGTTGCCGGAACTGGCACCTCTTCTGAAATGCCGGATACTTTATCCCAGATGGGTACTTCTTTTGAGAACAAACCAAATTTTTCAGAAATCTCATTCGTCGGGTCTGCCACCACATTGAACGGAATCTCAAAATACTGCACCATTTCTCTCACATCAGGATACGATGCATGTACAATCACCAACAAATTGCCGCCCAGAGCCTCGATTTCAGGATATGATTGTTTCAGTAATTTCAGATGCTTTAAACCATAATTATTCCATCCTCCCGACAAAAAGCTAATCACCAATGGTTTATTATCTATGATTGACTGGATTGTGGCAGAGGTATAATTAAACCGATAGGAAACCTTTTGCCAGATACCCATATCCTTTTTAAAGGTAATATCAGGTGCTTTTGAGCCTGTTAGCAAAGGCAGCAAATGAGCATTATTTTTGTTTACCGGAATTTCTGTATCCCAGAAAGAGGGGTCATATTTTTGGCTATAGCTACTCATATCTCTAAAAATTACTATGGTTTTATCGTTGTGAGTTCAATTACTGATGCAAATATATTTAATTAATCTATATAGTCTATTATTTTAGTAGATTAATTTTTGAAAATGTTTTAACTATCAATCCTCATGGCGTTTTTGTTTAGAAATCAGACTGATACTTATCAGGGAAAACACGAAAAGGCTATAGACTTACAAGCCAAGTGCATTAAGCTGAAGAATAATAGTATTATTCCGAACGAATATCGGAATAATACCAAATCCGGATTGCGTGCCTTATCTGAATAAGAAATAAGCAATAACAAGTGTAACGAATATATTGAATGTCTGTGCGATTAAAAAAGCATAGAGCGGTTTTCTGCTGTCTTTGTTGAAGAGGTCAGAGAAATTGGTTTCAAGACCGATGCTCGTGAAAGCCAGCGCAAACCATAAGACCTGGAAATTTTTAAGGCTGTCTTTTACCGCTTTGACTGTATCAGCAGGTACTACAAACGAAAACAACAATGAAGCTGCCACAAAACCTATGACGAACTTAGGGAAACGTTCCCAGATTACACCCAAAGATGGTTTAGTGTCTTTGTCTTTTGCCAAAGGATTATTTGTGTAGGTCCAGTAAACAGAAATAGCAAAAGCGGCTACTCCTAACAATACATTTTGCGAGAATTTAACGATAGTACTGGTTTTAAGGGCCTCCTCCCCTACCAGCGAGCCAGCGGCAACTACTGCTCCTGTTGTATCAATCGTTCCGCCTAACCATGCACCTGTTACGGCCTGCGAGAGACCAAGCGCATTGGCAATGTATGGCATGAATATCATCATCGGAATAGCCGTAATCAGCACGAGTGATATAACATAAGACAATTTTTTAGAATCACCTTTAATAGCTCCGGAAGTGGCAATAGCTGCTGAAACACCACAAATGGAAACGGCACTTGAAAGCATAATAGCCATTTCTTCATCAATACCCATTTTCTTTGAAATCCAGAAGGCAAAGTACCAGACAGAGATAACTACTACCAATGCCTGAATTAATCCTAGCGAACCTGCTTTGAGAATATCTGAGAAAATCACACCTGTACCCAATAAAATCAAACCGATTTTAACAAATACCTCGGTAGATAGTGAAGCTTTAAGCCATTCGGGAAGTTTAATAGTATTTCCGATTAATAAACCAATCAGCAGGCTAAAAATTACCGCTTCAAGATTCAGTTCTTTCATTTTACTGTTCCCCGTAATAATAAGGGCCAGTATCGTTAAGAAATATACGATGGGTAAGCCAATTACAAAAGGTTTGACAGACTTACCTAATAATAATGCCCCTACAACGGCAACAGCTACAACTGCCACCAATTGGATAAGGATTTTTTGCAGATTGCCGATTGATAATACTTTTTCGAATAATTCGGTAGTATTGCTCCAGCCGAATGAAGGAGCAGAGAGCAATATACCGAAAACGGCTAATAGAATAATAGAGAATCCTAAAATGACGACTGTCCAGTCTTCAGATAAAGCGATTTTCTTGGTAGTGGTAGACATAGTTAAGAGTAATTATAGTGGTTCTGGGCGTTAATATAAATAATTCTTTCTGAAATTGTCGGCTGAAAAGCTCTTAAAATAAATCCTTTAAGGCTCTTTGTGCGGCATGATAGCCAGCCATACCATGTACTCCCCCACCGGGTGGTGTGGATGCCGAGCAAATATACAAGCCTTTGGTTGAAGTCCGGTAGGGCGACAAGCGTAAAGCAGGTCTGGTGAATAGTTGTGTTAAGTCTATGGCTCCTCCATTTATGTCTCCTCCTATATAATTGGGGTTGTGCTCTTCCATTTGGGCGGTATTCATCACATGTTTTGACAGTATTCTCTCTCTGAATCCAGGGGCAAATCTTTCAATCTGGTTTTCAATGGCCTCAGTCATATCTTTTGTTGAGTGTGCCGGAACATGGCAATAGCCCCATAGGGTATGCTTGCCTTCAGGCGCTCTGCTATGGTCGAACAAACTTTGCTGCGCTAATAAAACAAAGGGTTTATCAGGATGCTCACCTTTCCAGACTTGCTCTTCGGCATAGGCAATTTCTTTGAATGTACCACCCAAATGCACAGTCCCCGCCAATAGATTTTCTTTTGCGGTAAAGGGAACCGGCTCTGCCAAAGCCCAGTCAACCTTAAAAACACCCATACCATATTTATACTTTTCCAGTTGCCATCTATAAATAGAAGAAAAAGTATGCCCGGCAATCTGTAATAATTGTCTTGGGCCTATATCAAATAATACAGCTTTTGCCGCAGGTAATTGCTGCAAAGATTTGACGTAAAAATTGGTCTCTATCTTACCCCCTATTGACTGAAAGTACGCCGCCAAAGCATTGGCTATTTGTTGTGAACCGCCCTTTGGTATCGGCCAGCCGTAGGCATGACCTGCAGCCATTAACACCAGTCCGATAGCCGAGGTAGTAAAATTACGTAATGGTAAAATAGAATGAGCCGTCATACCTGCCCAAAGAGCTTTGGCAGATTCAGTAGAAAAACGATTGACAAGGCTAGTAGCCGGTAAAAGCGCATTCAAGCCAAAACGGGTATAAGCAAGAAAATTTTCAGGGATATGTAATGGGGCTAGTATATCATTTACCAAGGATGGAAATTGCTCAGAAAGAGGGCCTATCAATTTCCGATAATTTTGCTCGTCTTTTCCTAGTCGGGAGGCCGTTTCATCTAATGAGCGCATAAGCAAAGCAGTGGTGCCATCATCCAATGGGTGAGCCGCCGCTGCAGGTGGTTGAATAAATTCCAGACCATGCTTGTCTAGTGGTAGAGTCCTGAAAAAAGGTGAGGCTAAGGCCAGAGGATGAATAGCTGAGCAAATGTCATGCACAAAGCCGGGCAGGGTCAGTTCGGCTGAACGTAAACCACCGCCAATAGTTGCTTTAGCCTCTAATAATAATACAGATAACCCTGCCTGCTGCAAAGCAATGGCAGCAGATAAGCCGTTCGGGCCTGAACCAACTACTATAGCATCGTAATCTGTTTGTGCTGTCATTTGTTTTACTTCATCAGTTGCGATTCTGACAAAGTTAAGAAACTGTTTGAGTTAATCTTATTGAATTAAAAAAGTTGTCTTTTGTTCAATACTTCGCTTTAAAAATCCCGCTGCGGCGGACCGCTCATTTAGCGCTGCTAAAATCCGGTTTTTAAATCCCGTCTTGTACAAAAATCATTCTTTTTTATTTTCAAAATTTAACTCAAACAGTTTCTAAGTTTTTAACGGCAATTTTAAGGCTTGATTTTTATCGCTTTGAAAATGCCCTCTAAAATATTTAAGCTAATACTAACTCCCTTTTATTCACAAAATCTAACAAGGTTGTATTCTCATACACTTTCAGGTTGGCATCACGTACTTTTAGCATAATCGGGCGTATCGGACAAGTCTCTTC
>CALRLS020000415.1:0-5178 GCA_943368815.1 Cyanobium sp. NIES-981 | reverse complement strand
GATGCTCTGCGTTTTCAGAGCGAATATTATCTTAGGAAAAGCGCCCACCTCTCTTCACCAACTGAGAGAGGCAGGGGGTGGGGTAGACCGGAACCTCTCTTGCTAAACCTAACTTATGAAAAAAACAATATCTCTGTTATTATTCCTTTGTTTTGGAATCTCCCTTTGTCACGCTAAAATTGTCAGGATTGTCATTGATAAAACCGAAGTCTATGCCAATGGCAGGCAATTCGGAGCGGCAGGGCAATACCAACGCCTGACAGGCCGAGCCTTTGGTGAGGTAAATCCGGCTGATATGCATAACAGCATCATTCAGGATATTGCACTGGCACCCCGCAATGCCAGAGGAATGGTGGAGTATGAGATGGAATTTATATTGCTGAAACCACTCGATTTAAGCAAAAGTAACGGCCTTTTATTTTATAATGTACCGAACAGAGGCAATGCTTTTCCGGCCGATACGACTTTAATGAAAAGAGGCTATATCTATTTATGGGGTGGTTGGCAAGGTGATATATTCGGTGATACTAAACTGAAAATAAAAGTACCGATAGCCACCGAAAACGGCAAAGAAATTATTGGCAGGCTCCATGCTGAACTCATTGTCAATGAAAATACACCCACACAGAATTTAAGCGGCGGGGCTTTCAGCGCACAGTTTCATAAGTCATACGAAACCGCTTCCCTGGATAATTCTACTGCCACATTAACTAAACGTATTCATGCATCTGACGAGCCGGTCATTGTACCGAATGCAGAATGGGCTTTTGCGGATTGTACAAAACAGCCTTTTCCGGGCATACCAAATGCAAGCCAAATCTCCGTGAAAGGCGGCTTCGACCCGAATTATATTTATGAACTGAACTATACCGCTAAAAATCCTTTGGTTTTGGGTCTGGGTTTTGCTGCCACTCGTGATATTGTTTCGTTTTTCAGGTATGCCCAACAGGCAGATAATGTTTTGGTCAATCAGACTAAAGCAGCTATCGGTGTGGGGGTATCACAATGCGGTAATTTTCTGCGTAGTTTTTTGCATTTGGGTTTCAATGCAGATGAAGACAATAAACCTGTTTTTGAGGGCCTGAACGTGCATATAGGAGCAAGAAGAATCACACTCAATTCGCGCTTTGGTCGTCCGGGTGGCGGAGGTATGCAGCATGAAGAAGTACTATTTGCTGGTAATGAAGCGCCTTTCACCTGGTCATCTACATTAGACCCTCTGTCCGGAATTGAAGGAGGCATCCTTGATGCTTGTGCAAAACAAGGCTTTGTACCTAAAATGGTTCATACGCTGAGTTCAACAGAATACTGGCAGTCAAGAATGTCACTCAGAACTACTGATGTGTATGGCACCAGAGATTTAGAGATACCTGATAATGTACGTATCTATCTGTTTTCAAGCACGCAACATTCACCTGCTTTTAATGCCAATATCAATAAGCTGACAGGTTTTGCATCAAATTCCAATTCTTATCTGGATGCGTGGCGTGCCTTGCAGATTGCATTGGAGCAATGGGTTCTGGAGGGTCGCAAACCACCTAAAAGCATTTATCCGACCATCAAAGGCAAGACACTGGCTAAGGGTTCAGAAATAGGATGGCAGCCGATAGCCAATGTGGGTTTCAGAGGCTTGGTCAATCAATTAGAGGTCAGAGATTTCGGCCCCCAATTCGATGAGAAAATGATGTCCGGCATTGCAGATGAAATGCCCATAATCATGAAAGATAAACAATACACGGTCTTGGTACCGAAACTCGATGCTGATAATAATGAATTGGGAGGACTTTCAACACTCACGCTACAAGTACCATTGGGCACTTATACAGGTTGGAGTTTACGAAAAGCAGGCTATGGCGAAGGAGATTTGGCGGTCTTAGAAGGTATGTATATTCCATTTGCCAAAACTAAAGCTGAACGACTGGTAAATGGTGATGCCCGTTTGTCTTTAGAAGAGCGCTACGCAAACGAGGCGAATTATGTAAAAAAGGTAAAGAAAGCTGCGAAGAAAATGGTAAAACAAAGGCTTTTACTGCCCGAAGATGCCGAGAGGGAGATTAAGAAGGCTGAGGGGATGAGCTTGTTTTGATTTCGGTTAATGGCAATGCACGGCCTTCGACTGCGCTCAGGCGCCAGCCGGGCTCCACTTTGATGATAGTTAATTGATGTTCAAGTACAGAGGAAATGGGTTTTGAATATTATGAATTTCTCGCTTTTAATTTTCGGTGGCTGAGCGTAGTCGAAGCCACTTGCAGGCTATTTGGCACGGGCTTCTACTGGGCTCAACCACCTTTCTGGCTATTCTATGTTTATGCATGTACAAGTATAAGAAATTGTTTTTTAAGATAAAGGGTATTTATCCGGGCTTTTGATGATGAGAAATGGAAGCCACAACATTATGAGTATTATCTGAAAATTCTTTACCTTACATGCTATAACAAAACCATCAAACCAATGAAACAACTTGTCAAAACTATAAGTTTGGCAATGTTTATCAGTCTGCTCAATTTTAGCTGTGATAAACCAGATGATATTCCTGATGTTGACAAACCTCCGGGAGTACCACTCTATGAAAAAGCGAGCGATATTTTATGGGCATCGCCCAGAGGGTTTGACCTTACAATGGATATTTATACTCCTATTAAAACAAGACAGACTTATCCGGTTATTATTATCTTTCATGGGGGTGGATGGTTGATAAATAACAAAGGTATAATGACAGCAATGTCTGAATATCTGGTGCAGACCAGCGAATACGTTGTCTGTAATGTGAATTATCGCTTATTGGGTGATTTGAATAATACTGTGACCATGAACGAAATCATTGAAGATGCGTTTGGTGCAGTTTTGTGGATAAAAGAAAATATCAGTAAATATAAGGGCGACCCGACAAAAATAATTGTAACAGGAGATAGTGCCGGAGGACATCTGGCTGCTGCAGTTACTACCCAGATTAATTATGTAAATGAAGAGGGTTTTTCAGGTAAGACATTAGGTTTTAGACCAAGCTATATTCCTCAGGGAAAAACTATTGAGCAGATAAAAAAAGAAAATGGTTTATCGGTACAGGCAGCGATGCTTAGCTATGGAGTATTTGATTTATATGCTGGTGCATTAAACGGGCTTGAGACAAAAAGCAATATTTTTTGGGGATTCGCCAACAAAACACCAAGGGGCTTTTTTGGCAATACAATTAATGCAATTAATAATCCTGAGTATTACTTACTGGTTTCTCCATTCCACTCCATACCAAAAGCGAGTACGCAGAAACTTCCTCCACTATTCATTTCTGTGGGGTCTAACGATAATCTGGTCTCTCCGGCATCAATTGAAGCTTATATTAACAAATTAAAAGAAGCCGGGCATACAGAGATTGAGTATTGGATTCATGAGGGGAGACCACATGCTTTTTTAGATGGCGGGTCAAATGCGTCTTTGGGTATTAGTTTTGATAAAGATGCCACCCCGGCACTGAATAAAATGGTTGCCTTTTTAAATAAAATCTTTTATTAACCGACCTCTATGCTAGCATTATTAGGATTTGCCACCATTGTTATTTTCCTGATTCTCATTATCACCAAAAGGCTTTCTGTAATCACTGCCTTAGTGGTAGTACCCATTGCTTTTGGTCTGCTTGCAGGCTTTAATCCTAAAGAACTGGGAGAAATGATGCTTACGGGTATCAAACAGGTGGCGCCTACGGGAATCTTATTGATGTTTGCTGTTTTATACTTTGCTACCATGCTCGATGCAGGTCTGTTTGACCCTGTGATAGCATTTATTATCCGTTCAGTAAAAGGCGACCCCATGAAGGTAATCATGGGCACCGCAATTCTGACTATGATAGTCCATCTGGATGGCGACGGTACCGCCACCTTTATGATAGTGCTCTCTGCTTTTTTGCCTATTTATAAACAATTAAAGATAAACCGCCTGATATTATCAGGTATTGTGGCACTAAGTGTAGGGCCATTGCATCTGGTGCCGTGGTCTGGCACTTCGGCAAGAGCCATTTCTACGCTTAAGTCAGATGCAGTGCATATTTTCAATCCAAATATACCGGCTATTCTTGGTGGTATTGCCTGGGTATTGTTTGTGGCCTACATTTTTGGCAAAAGAGAACGTAAACGCCTCGGGATAATGGATTTTCAGTATAATCATCATGAAAACCTGACAGAAGCACAAAGAGAATTAAGACGGCCTAAACTGATATGGATTAACGCTATCATGACGATTGTGTTGATTATAACGCTGATGAAAGGGTGGGTTCCGGCGCCTGCCTTGTTCGTAGTAGCCAGTATGATAGCGCTACTGGTCAATTACTTTAAATTATCAGACCAGCAAAAAGTATTGAAAAGTCATGGGACAAATATTTTTATGGTATCAAGTATGATATTTGCCGCAGGTATTTTTTCGGGCATTCTTACGGGCTCTAAAATGATAGAGGCTATGGCAACCTCTTTGGTTTCGCTTATTCCTCAGCATCATTCAGGCTGGTTACCAACACTTACAGCTATTACAAGTATGCCTGCCAGTATGCTTTTCACACCCGATGCCTATTATTTTGGGGTAGTACCCATTCTGAGCCAGACAGCCACCCAATTCGGAATCGACCCGCTCGAAATAGGCAGGGCAGCACTATTGGGACAAATGACTGTCGGTTTTCCATTAAGCCCACTTACGGCTTCTACATTCCTGTTGATTGGTTTGTCAGAAGTAGAATTGGGTGAGCACCAGAAATTTATCTTTAAATGGGCTTGGGGAACAACCATTGTGATGACATTAGTGGCCTTATTGACAGGCTCACTGCATATTTAAGCATCTATGAAACAAAAAATAAGAATAGGTTGTGGTGCCGGATTTTCAGGCGATAGACTGGAACCTGCCATTGTATTGGCTGAAAAAGGTGAGTTGGATTATCTGGTCCTTGAATGTCTGGCTGAACGAACCATTGGTCTGGCACAGAAACGTAAATTGCAGGACCCAACCAAAGGCTACGACCCATTGCTCGAACGTAGAATCAATAGTCTTCTGCCACTTCTGTTTCAGAACAATATCCGTCTCATTACCAATATGGGAGCGGCGAATCCTGTTGCCGGAGCAGAGAAAATAATCGAAATAGCACAAAAGAATGGCATTTCTATAAAAGTGGCTGCCGTATTTGGAGATGATGTTTTTGAG
>CALRLS020000414.1:0-5185 GCA_943368815.1 Cyanobium sp. NIES-981 | reverse complement strand
GTAAATTATCACTAAATTATATTAGCAATATTAATTCTCAAAAGGTATCAAATAGATTTTGAAAGTATATAATAAAGAAACTGCAAGTGATAGAGATAAATAAACTTGAGCAATGAAAATAAAAGAAATTAATATTCAAAACTTTAAAGGCTTCGAACAAAAGACTTTTGTTTTTAATTCCCATTTCAATGTTGCTATTGGTAATAATGCTTCAGGTAAATCTACATTGTTACATGCTATCCAAGTTGCTTTAGGTGGTTATTTGCAATGTCTTGATATTCCGGGAACACCCGTTTATAGGAGACAATTTAAACAGGGAGAAGCATTCATAAAATGGAGTAGTATTGAAAGAAGTTATGTAAAAAACCCAGCTCCAACAAAAATATCAACTGTAATTGAGTTACCTAACTTCAACCAAACTATTCGCTGGACCCGGGTAATGTTAAAAAATAACACCACGAGTCATAATAGACATGATGCCGGGGAACTAATAAAGGCAGTAGAAAAAATGACGAGTACTAAACAAAATTCAAATTTTTCGATGCCTATAGTTGCCAGTTTTGGTACAGAACGGACGGTTGCTCAACAACGAAAAGGACAAAAAGCACAAAGTAGAAGGACCTCACAAGAAAAAGCTTTCTTAGCTGCTTTGTCTGAGAAAGTGGACTTTAATGGGGTTATTGAATGGATGCATAACTATGAAGAAGGGCTAAAGTATGACAAGGAATTTAAAGGCACTAAAGATGCAGTGCTGAATGCTATACATACCGCAATACCTTATCTAAAAAATGTGAGTTACAATAGTTATTATCAGGAACTGGAGGCGGAAATTACCATAAATCCGAATAATGTTGGAAAAACTTTACATTCTAACATGAGTGACGGATTGAAAGCAATGCTCAATTTAGTAGCCGAGCTAGCTTTTAGATGCGTTATACTTAACGGTTTTAAAGGTCTGGAGGCAGTCATTGAAACTCAGGGTGTAGTATTAATAGATGAATTAGATATGCATCTACATCCCAATTGGCAAAGGCAAGTAGTGCAAGACCTTCAAAATGCATTCCCTAAAATTCAATTTATTGTTACTACACATTCACCTTTTATAGTACAATCATTAAAAAAAGAAGAGCTAATAATCTTAGAGGAGGAATTGGATGTAAGTAGCGACCCTTTTAGAAGAAGTATTGAGGAAATTGCTGAAAATGAGATGGGAGTAGAAGAAATACCGAGGAGTAAGGCCTTTTTAGAAATGGAAGAAATTGCTACGGAGTACTATAACTTAATTGAAGAAGGCAAGACAAGTGAAACCAATATCAAAGTTGCCGCTTTGAGAGAAAAATTAAATGAATTGGAAGATAGATTCAGTGAAGATCCTGCATTTGTTGCCTTATTAAAGTCTGAAAGAAAAGCTTCTAAGTTATGAGACCAATAAAAAAATGGATACATACAGATACTAGTCTTTCGCCCCCAATAAATGAATTTTACAATCCATATCAGGATGCAAAAGAAGATTTGGAAAGAAACATTGGTGGCTATTGCAGCTATTGTGAAAGACCTTCAACTGATGATGCAGCACATGTAGAGCATATTCAGCCTAAAGGATTGCTAAAGTATTCTCATTTAAAATATTCATGGTCAAACTTCCTTATGGGTTGTGCTAGGTGTAATGGTGCAGATAATAAAGGAGATAAAGATGTTGTTTTCGGCACATTACATTTGCCGAATTTAAATAATACAGTAATAAGTGTTTTTTATGGTGAAGGTGGGCATATTCAGGCAAATACGTATCTTTCTAATACAGAATTAAGCAATGCAGAAGCTTTAATCAATCTAGTTGGATTAGATAAAAGACCTGGTCATCCAAACCATAAATCCAAAGATAAGAGGTGGGACAGGCGAAGAGAAGTGTGGGAAATTGCTAAGCGTTACTTAGATAAATACAACAATGGTTCAGTAGAGGAACAAACTATTATTGATTTGGCAAAGGCCTATGGTTTTTGGTCAATTTGGTTCAATATGTTTATAAATGTAATAGCTGTAAAGCAATTATTAATTGCAGAATTTAATGGTACTGATTCAGCCTGCTTCGATACGAGCTACAACCCAATTCCACGCAACCCAACTAATCTGACTGATACTATTTAATTCAGTTGACGTAAATTCCTATCATACTCTTGTTTTTAAAAGATTTTATCCTTTTTTGATTTACAGCCTATTTTATATTTTAATGCGGAGATTTAAACAGGCTAAATTGGAACCGGAGCCAGATACTTAAAAGGCACGAAAGGAATGTTTCTCAGTATAACAAAGAGAATGAAAAAGATTAATAAAGGAAGAAGAACTTTTCGGGAGTAGAAGGCATCAGGAAAGATTTTTTTACCGCTTAATTCTTCCCAGAGTTTTATACCAACAAGGGGTAATACCAGAAAAATCAGCAGGTTATTATGTGCAGCAGTAACTATATCTCCATGTAACAATGCATGAAAAGCTCTTTGCCCACCACAACCGGGACAATATAAGCCTGTTGCCTGATTGAAAACACATTGCATACCAGGTAAAAGACCCAACGAACTATAATAAAAATAATAAGCGGTAATAGTGAGTACTATTACCGCCAAAAATATTCTATACCATCGGATATTGTTCATTTACCGCTTATTCTTCAATTACAAAGGTTTTGGCTGCCAGATCGTGTAAGTTCTGTTCTTCTTTGTTAAACA
This sequence comes from Cyanobium sp. NIES-981, assembly GCA_943368815.1. Classification (GTDB taxonomy): domain Bacteria; phylum Bacteroidota; class Bacteroidia; order Cytophagales; family Spirosomataceae; genus Emticicia. The sequence goes on along the minus strand of CALRLS020000414.1, from coordinate 2,465 downwards.
AGCACACCATCAATAATAAAAAGCAGAATTGACCAGTTACAAACTTTACTAAAGCCCTGATAAATGCATCGCTCGTATTTAAAGGCTCACCGTTTTCTTTTACTACTTTTATTTTCATAATGCTTTTACCAAGTGTGCCTTGTCTTGGAGAAGCGGTCATCAATGCATCATATACTACAGGGGCAATAATAGCCAAAAGTATAATAGCAAGGAAACTGACTCCACCTGCTGCCAAGGCTGCAGCTTCACCACCGGTGATGTCACCACCATCCATACCACGACTCAGACCTAAGAAAGCAAATATGCCTCCAAAAGGAATAAGTATCAAAAAGAAAGCTATACTAAGTATTATACCATCAAGAATATAGGCAATAAATCGTTTGCCAAAACCGGCTAACCTAAAATTGTTCATAATTAAAATTTGTTTAGAGGTTTAGATAAGAGAGAACCTGTTTAAAGAGATCCGTTTTTATTTCTCAAATCTAAAAAATAATTCTAAATAATTACAAAATTTATCTTCAAAATATCCTAATAATCAGCCATTTGTGTATTATATTTTATCAAATGGCAAAGGCTGGGTGCAGCGGCTGTAGTTGGAAAGGTATTTAAGCTTATTGGGTGTGAATAAAAGCTTTTTTATATAGGTGAATAAATACCCTATTTCTTCATCAAGTCAATGACTTTTACCTTCTCAAAAACATCTAAATAGCTTTTCACACTGGCATTATACACTTTTATACCGAGGCCTCTGGCATATTTTGCTAATACTTCGTAGCCATAAAAAGCTTTATGCAGCGAGAATAATTGCTGGCTCATATAGGAGGTTTCACGAACAGCTATGTCATAATCTTTCTGTCCATAGAAATGTGTATCGCTCACCACCATATTGTTATTTTCGTCGAGTTTAATCATTTCATGCCATGAATGGTCTGCCCCAAATAAGTAAATCTCTTTAAAACCCATATTCAATGCATAGAACAACGTAGCTACCAGTACATTCTGGCTTTGTGGCATTCCTAAACCACGCCTGAAAAGCCAGTGAGTAAGCCCCGTAAAGCCTGTAACTATGGTATAATTAAATGGGATAGGCTTTATATGTGTATTCTGCGCCAGTTCGTTTCTGAAATACTCCGATTTCAGCATTTTTGTAGGTACAAATAGATTCAAATCCCAGCTTGTATTTTCTACAATCCCTCTCAATCCTGTTCTGCCATGCCAATGGTCGGGATTCATAAACGACCAATCGAGCAACAAGTAGTTCTTGGGTTTCAGTTGGGTGTATTGTTCGGTAGTCGAAAACAGATTGACAGCGAAGAGTTCGAGTTGGCTGAGAAATTCAGCATCTCTTTCAAGCGTTGTTTTCAATGAGGGACCATTACCTAAAATACCGCAACGAGGCTTGGATGCTTTAGCAGTTTTTAAAGAAAAGTCAGACAAAAACAGCACCTTTATCAGCGATATGATGCTATTGATAATAAGGGCAGTCTTTTGCTGTATTGACAGAAGGAAATTAATCATAAATATTGTTTTTCAATCAAATCAAATCAAACAAGTCATTTACGCCTATCATTTTCGTTTTTGTATAACCCTCTCCGAATTTCGCACCAATCATATGCCCCATTTCCTGAGAACGGGCTTTCAGGAACTCTAAAAATTCAGGGCTTGTCAGATACGACTCCGGTTCGCTGCTATCAGGATTATAAAACTGACTTTTGTAGGCACGAATAGAAGCCTCTTTTGCCTCCCAGAAACGGGATATATCAACCACTAAATCCGGTTTGATATAGCGGTCCTGTATATAATGGTATAAAAACTTAGGTCGCCATGCTGCCTGTGGAGTTCCATCCTCCTCAAATGTCTGAATCATCCGCAAGCCTGATAAGAAACAGGCATCAACGGCCAGTGCAGCGCCTTTACCATGGTCCGGGTGACGGTCTTCAATGGCATTAGCCAATACTATATCAGGTTGGTAGCGACGGATAGTCCTTATAAGCTTCATCTGATGTTCTTCATCATTTTTGAAGAAACCATCTCTGAAACCCAGATTCTCACGCACCGAGATATTTAATATTTCTGAAGCAGCCGTTGCTTCAGCAGCACGTATTTCAGGTGTACCGCGTGTACCCAGTTCTCCTTTGGTAAAATCTACAATGCCGACTTTTCTTCCTTTTTCAATAGCCAGAGCCATTGTTCCCCCACACGACATTTCGGCATCGTCAGGATGCGCTGCCATTACAAGTATATCTAATTTCATATTTATTTAGTGAATGAGCAATTTAGTGAATGAGTGATTGAGTGAGTGAGTGATTAATTTTGGATAGTGAATTATCATAGATTATATACTTCAATTTCATTAAAATAGCCACAATGTACACTAAGGTACGGGGACACCCAGTCTATGTTTCACAATTATATTCTAATTATTGAGTAAATCTCCTATTCACTCAATCACTAATTCACTCAAT
>CALRLS020000413.1:0-5185 GCA_943368815.1 Cyanobium sp. NIES-981 | reverse complement strand
CGCTACGTCATCCATTGAAACACTTCTGATACCAAACTTACGGAAGAGCGTTTCAGCAGTATTCAAAATTCTTTCTCTGATTTCCATTTACATTTTTTTAAGTCTTTATGCTATCATTGTAGTAAGGTTATGTAAAGACAGAAACTATGGAAACTTTTAAAAGGTTCAAAGTTTTTATAATTTTTTTTAGAACTGATTTGGTGGGACAAAATTGCAGGTACAGCAGATAAATCCCTATAAAATTATGATGAACCTTATTAATTTGGGGATGAGCTTTGTTTATGCGCTTATAGAACCTTTTTTCAGTAGAAAAGTCGTCACACGCAATATTTATATATTAACAAAAAATTGCACTTTTCTTGTTTGGTATTGTAATAGCAAATCTAATGCCTGAATTTTTGAGGATATTAAGCAGTAAATCGTAATTTTGTACAATATCCATATTTCTCCTACCCGATAGATAGATATCATTTAATTTACGTACAACAATGCCTGCATAAGGCCCCTGATTCTTAATGAGTTTTTATAAAAAATTTGTATTCCCCTATCTGACTCGCCATGATGCCGAGAAGATTCACTATGTAGTAATGGACGTGCTGAAGTTTGCCTGTAAGATTCCATTCATGCCTGCCATATTAAGATTGATTTACGAGAAACAGGATAAGCGCCTGGAACGTAAGGTATTCGGGCTTCGCTTCAAGAACCCTGTGGGTCTGGCGGCAGGCTTTGACAAAAACGGATTATGGACAGATGAATTATCGAATCTGGGTTTTGGATTCATAGAAATCGGTACGGTTACGCCAAGAGCACAATTGGGTAATGACAAACCCCGTCTGTTCAGATTAAAGCAGGACGAGGCGCTTATTAATCGGATGGGCTTTAATAATGAAGGCTCAGGCGCAGCGGCCAATCAGGTTCGTAAACGAAAAACAAAAATCATTATAGGTGGTAATATCGGTAAAAATAAACTGACCAAAAACGATGATGCTGTTTATGATTATCTGAAAGCATTCAACGATTTATATCCTTATGTAGATTACTTTGTTATCAATGTCAGTTCTCCTAATACACCAGGTCTGCGTGCTTTGCAGGAGAAAGAGCCCTTGAAATATCTGTTAAAAACATTAGAACGAGATAATGGACGTAAATCAAAGCCAAAACCTATCTTATTGAAAATTGCGCCGGATTTAACTAATGAGCAATTAGACGATATTATCGAGATTGTAAAAGAAACGCGCATTTCGGGAGTGATTGCTTCTAATACAACCATCAGTCGTGAGGGTCTTGCAACAGATAAGGAAGAAGTTGACGCAATTGGTGCAGGTGGTTTAAGCGGTAAACCTCTTGCTAAGCGCTCTACAGAGGTAATCCGCTATCTTTCAGAAAAATCAAAAAAAGCATTTCCAATTATCGGGGTGGGTGGTATTCATTCAGCCGAAGATGCTATTGAGAAATTGAAAGCCGGAGCCTCACTTGTGCAGGTATATTCAGGATTTATCTATGAAGGCCCGGGAATTGTAAAGGATATTTGTGAGGGAATATTGAAAGAGAAGTTTTGATTATAAAAGACGTTTTTAGTAGAGACGCCATGCTGGCGTCTCCATGGGTCTTTGCAATCCAATAAATGGTGTTTATGAATAAAACCCAAATATCATTTTCTCGATATTCATAGCCCCTTGGAGACGCCATGCTGGCGTCTCTACTAAACGGAACAAATATAATAATTAAAGCCTTATTCACTCTTCAGTACTTCCACCGGATTACTCCTCGCCGCTTTCATGGTCTGCGAGCCTATCATTATAAATGCAATCAGCAATACTGCGAGCAAGCCGACAAACAACTCGGCAATCTGCACGGGTGTATGATATGGAAAATTGGCAAGCATGATTTTTTCGAAGAATAAGTATGTTACGGGTAAAGCTATAAATGCCGATATAGACAGCATTACGAGAAAACCGCGACTCAATAAGTATACAAGATTGGCAGAGCTTGCGCCCATTACTTTGCGGATGCTTATCTCTTTCAGTCTGGTTTCGGTTGTGAAAGCCACCATTCCAAACAAACCCATTGATGAGATAGAAATAGCCAGGAATGAAAGGAAACCAATAATCTTTATCATAGCAGAAAATTCACTGTATGCGTCTTCTATTTCCTGGTCATAGAACTTAGCATCAAACGGATGCGCACGGTCAATCTTCTTCCAGACAGACTCAATCCTGGCCATAGTTGCAGGCATATCAGCGCTTTGTATTTTGGCATTGATGACAGCCCTGTCTCCGGGCGTCCAGGACATAAACGCTACCGGGCCTACGATGTTATCCACCTTGCCATAATGAAAGTCCTTCATTACCCCGACAATAGTCATCTTGTGACCGTGTATTTTGAAATTACTGAATGTGATTTCCTCGCCGATTGCTTTCTTGGGGTTCTTATTACTAATGTTAAATCTTTTTAAGAACTGTTCGTTAACAATCACTTCTCTTACGGCTTCTGACGTAGTGGGGTGCGCAATAAAATTTTCTCCGGCAATGAGCTTGTATTCATGTAGAGACAGGTAGTTTTCGTCAACATTATTAGTCATTACCAGTACGGAGTCGTTCGAATCTTTGTATTTCACAAATACACCCCATGCATTGCCAACACTTGTGATGATTAAAGACCGCGATAAATTCGTTACTTCCGGCATCTCACGCAGCTCCTTCAAAAGTGCATCAGGTGTATTACCCTGCATATCAATATTCAGGATGTTTTCTGTGTTGAATCCCAGATCGAATGCCAATATGCTTTTATACTGTACATAGCCTATAGCTGTTGTTGTTATAAAAATCAATGTGAGTGTATATTGAACTACTACGAGAGCTCGTCTGAATGTGAGGTGTTTAAACCCTTTTACTGAAGACACATTTCTGAGTGCACTAATAGCGCTGACTTTCGAAAAGAATAGGGCAGGCATGAAGCCGGCAATAATACCTACAGTAACAGAAAAGACTACAAAGGCGAAGAGCATAGGCGGTGTAAGCCCGAGTTTCACCGTTTTCTGCAACTCCGGAGCCAGATTTAACAGTTGCGGACGCAATAGGAGAAACAGAAAGAATGAAAGAAAAAGAGCGGCAAGAGAAATCATGATTGACTCCACCAGGAACTGTTGCCATACCTGACTCTTTTGGGCACCGATGGCTTTACGGATACCTACTTCCTTAAAACGGCGCATGGCACGCGCTATAGATAGGTTAGTATAATTAAAACAGGCAGATAAAATCACTATCAAAGCAAGCCCACCAAGTATCCAAAGAACTTTGGGAGACATATGAGGGCCTGCGGAGCCTGGACCTCCTTCAGATTGACGGAAGTTCTCTCCGACTACAATATTATATAATGGTAGAAGCTCCAGTTGAATTTTGGTTTTTTCTACGGCGAGATTTTCCTCTCTTGCAATGGTCTTGAGCTGTGATTGGATGGAAGCCGGGTCGGCATTTTCCGGCAACCGGAGGTATACATAATTCGACGACATGTTTGTCCATTTTTCGAAGTCGTTATTGTTTTTGTTCAGTTGTTCAGCCGTGGACAACGACACCAGGGCTTCGAAACTGATGTGAGAAAAGAAAGGAGCGTCTTTCATAAGACCTGTCACCTGATAATCCTGTGTATCGAACCTGATTACCTTGCCCAGTACATTCTCACTTCCGAAGAGTTTTCTGGCAGTCGTTTGTGTAAGCACAATCGAATACGGATTTTTCAACGCCGTTTCAGGATTGCCTTCCAGCGTCGGAAATGTGAAAATTCTGAATACTGCGGGGTCTGCCCACAAACCTTTAACCGGGAGGATATTGTCACCAATCTTTGCATCCTCTGAAAAGCCGTTGCGCATAATAGCCACCTCGTCTATGCCGGTTACTTTCTGCCTGATAAGCGTTCCTGTCTTTATTGATGTAGTGGCAAACTTGCCGCCGTGTTCACGATTCTCCGTCAATATGCTGCTGATACGATAGATTCTCTCACCATTCTTATGGAATTTATCGTACGAACGGAGGTCGAGGATGAAGGCAATCAGCAATAAACCGACAGACATACTGATGGCAAGGCCAATGATATTGATGAACGAGAACATTTTGTTGCGCAATAGGTTGCGCTTCGCTGTCTTGATGTAGCTTCCGATCATAATCCGGTTAGTAAAGAGGTTGAGAAATTTTGGTCTTCGCTCGTATAAGCCCTGAAAAACCTGCTTCAAAAATACCTCCTGATATAAGCAGAATAAAAAAATGTGATGAATTTAGCTAAAAAAGTGATGAATCAGAATGATAGATTTCCTAATGAGATTCAAAAGATGTATCAGCAATCATTCAAAGGCTAGAATGATTTTTTTTATTTCCTGAAACTATTTTGAATTGTTTTTGTTTTACATGTATATACATACAATGTAAAAACACGATTATTCATTATTAATAATAAAAACATTTATTACAATGGCAAAATGGACTATTGATGCTTCTCACTCAGAAGTACACTTTAAGGTAAAACATTTAATGATTTCAACCGTAACCGGAACATTCGGTACTTATGAAGGTAGTGTAGAAACTGCTAATGACAACGATTTTGATGGAGCAACTGTTAATTTTTCGGCTGATATCGACAGTATCTCAACCGGACAGGAACAAAGAGACGGGCATTTGAAATCTGCTGATTTCTTTGATGCAGCAAGTTTTCCGAAACTAACATTTGCTTCTACTTCTTTTGAGAAAACAGGTGATGATACCTATACAGTAAATGGTGATTTGACGATAAAAGGCGTAACTAAGCCAGTAAGTCTGAAAGCAGAGTTTGGCGGAATTATGACGGATTTTTATGGACAAACAAAAGCCGGATTTGATTTACAAGGCAAAATTAATCGCCAGGATTTTGGCTTAGCCTGGAGTGCAGTAACAGAAGCAGGTGGAATTGTGGTAAGCGACGAAGTAAAACTGGTATTGAATATCCAGGTGGTGAAAGGCTGATAAATGCTTTTCGGCGCCAGAATTAAGAGAACCTCTACCTCTTGGTAGGGGTTTTTTGTTTTCGGTAGTATTGAAAAGTTATGATTATGTAAAAAAGATTACTTTGTAAGGTGTAATAATATCTAGCGAATTCTGGTATTGAATATACTAACAATAATAACATGCTTAATAGAATTACAAATGTTAAATTCTTC
>CALRLS020000412.1:0-5189 GCA_943368815.1 Cyanobium sp. NIES-981 | reverse complement strand
ATAAATTATGATACGTAACTACATAAAAATCGCTTTCAGAAATCTTGTTAAAAACAAGGTTTTTTCGGCTATTAATGTCTTTGGCCTGGCAATTGGCATTGCGAGTTGCCTGATTATTGTACTTTTTGTACAGGACGAACTGAGTTATGACCGCTATAATGAAAAGGCTGACAGGATTGTTCGTGTTGTTTTTAAGGGTATGATGAATGGCGAACAAATGAAAGAGGCAGTGACGATGGCTCCTACAGCACATACCATTAAAAACGATTATCCTGAAGTAGAAGATGCTACCCGTTTAAGAGGTTATGGGACTCATAAGATAACAATCGGAGATAAGACCTTCAATGATGGAAATCTTGCGTATGTAGATGCGAACTTTTTTCAGATTTTTACGCTCCCGCTTATTAAAGGAGATGCAAAAACTGCTTTAACTGAGCCTAATACTATAGTAATTACTCAGTCAATGGCCAATAAGTATTTTGGTAATGCAGACCCTATCGGTAAGATATTGACCTTTAAAGACTGGAAGCAGGCATATAAAGTTACGGGTGTGATTGATAAAATACCTGCCAATTCACATTTTCATTTTGACCTTTTCGGGTCGATGGTAAGTCTGGAAGATGCCAAAGGAACCAGCTGGTTGAGTTCTAATTATTTTTCTTATCTATTATTGCGGCCAGGGCAGGATTATAAAAAACTGGAAGCCAAAATGCCACAGGTGGTAGATAAATATATGGCTCCGCAAATAGAAAAGGGGCTTGGTGTGACCCTCGCTGAATTCAGAAAGAAAGGTAATGATGTTGGGCTTTACTTGCAGCCATTAACTGACATACATCTGTATTCTGATTTCACCGTAAATCTTGAACCCGGTGGTGATGTACGCTATGTATATATATTCGGAGCTATTGCCCTATTTATATTATTAATTGCCTGTATTAACTTCATGAATCTTTCTACGGCTGGTGCGTCGAAACGTGCCAAGGAAGTAGGTATCAGAAAAGTGTTGGGGTCTATTAAGTATGAATTAGTCGGGCAGTTTTTGCTTGAATCGGTAATGCTTACATTTTTTGCTTTGGTGATAGCGTTAATCATTGTTCGGGTAGCTTTACCTTTGTTCAATGATTTATCCGGCAAAGAATTAAGCCTGCATTTTACTAATTATCCGCTTATGATAGCGGGTATTATTTTATTCGGTTTCTTGGTAAGTATACTGGCCGGATCTTATCCTGCATTTTTCCTTTCTTCGTTCAGGCCTGTTGCAGTGCTGAAAAGCAAGTTTATGGCAGCGGGCAAAACCATAGGTTTAAGAAGCGGTCTGGTTGTTTTTCAGTTCATGATTTCTATCAGCCTTATTATTGGCACCACCATTGTTTATCAGCAACTCTCTTACATTCAGACTAAAAAGCTTGGTTACAATAAAGATCAACTATTAGTACTGAGAAATTCGTGGGCATTAGGGCAAAATGAGCGGATTTTCAGAGACCAGCTTTTAAAAGACCCCCGGGTCGTAAATGCAACTATCTCCGGACACACGCCTGCCGGACCTACGAACCAAAATATGTCCGGAGTATACCCTGATGAGCAAATGAATCAGAACAGGCGAACCATTATTTATGAGGTAGATGACCAGTATATCCCAACTATGGGCATGGAACTGGTGAGTGGACGTAATTTTTCAAAAGAATTTACCACTGATTCATCCGGAGTACTTATTAATGAAACTGCTGCTAAAATTTTTGGTTGGGGAAAAGATGCAGTGGGACGTAAGTTGAATCGCTTTACTGATAATGAAGGAGGTAAGAAGGCATATAAAGTGATTGGTGTAGTAAAAGATTTTCATTTCAGGTCAATGCACGAAGAGATTGCTCCATTGATGATGGTGCTGGAAAGAAGCCCGGGGCTAATCATAAAGGTGAATACACAGGACATCGCAGGTTTATTAAAAGACATGAAAAGCCAATGGGCAGGCTTTAAGGTAGAAGAACCATTTACTTATGCTTTTCTTGATGAACAGTTTAATCAGGCGTATCTGGCCGAACAAAAAACCGGTGTCATTTTAGGCATTTTTACCGGGCTTACAATTTTTATTGCCTGTCTGGGCTTATTCGGATTGGCCACTTTCACAGCCGAACAACGTATCAAGGAAATTGGCGTTCGTAAAGTGCTGGGTGCCAATGTATCACAAATTGTAGTTTTACTTTCAATAGATTTCGTAAAGCTGATTCTGATTGCCTGTCTTATTGCGTTCCCTTTGGGCTATTGGGGAATGGATAAATGGCTACAGGATTTTGCCTATAGAGTAGATATTAATTGGCCGGTATTTGTGTTGGCAGGTCTGGGAGCGATAGGGATAGCTTTGCTGACGATTAGTTATCAGGCTATTAAAGCAGCATTGATGAATCCGATTAAATCATTGAAGACGGAGTAATACCCCCCGCCGCAGCGGCTAGGGGTGTAAATATCTAACTTTTAAAAAAGTCCCCCTTTAGGGGCTAGGGGTTTATGCTCAAAAGCTATTTAAAAATCGCCTTTAGAAATCTTGCAGGAAGCAAGGTTTACTCGTTTATTAATGTATTCGGACTTGCCGTGGGCATGGCTGTTGCGATGATGATTGGTATCTGGATAAACGATGAAATGTCGGCCAATAAGCACCATGCCAATTATAGTACGCTGTATCAGGTAATGATGCACCAGACCTCTGAGGGGAATAAAGACACACAGGATGCCTTGCCTTTTTCGATAGGAGAGGAATTGAAATCTAAATATCCCGACTTTAAAGCAGTAGCCATGTGCGACTGGGGTAGTACCCGTTCTTTAGTAGTGGGGAATCAGAAGTTTCTGAAACGCGGGCATTTTATAGGTGAAGAAGCCATTGATATGTTCTCGTTTAAGGTGCTGAATGGGGATAAAAATCCGTTAAAAGAGCCTTATTCTATCGCCCTGACAGAAGAAACGGCACAGGCACTTTTTGGTAATCAGGATCCTATCGGCAAGGTAGTTAGAGTAGACAATACAATGGATTTGAAGGTAACAGGTATAATAGCCAAACAACCAAAAAATGCCACTTTGCAATTTGACTACCTGATGCCCTGGCAATTACAGGAGAAAGTATATGCTTCGATACGAAAATTCCACATCAATAATTGGGAAAATAATTCGTGGCAGGCATACGTGCAACTGAAAGAGGGGGTAAATCCTGAAAAAACGAATACCAAAATAAAAAATGTAGTATCAGACCATTTCAAGGATAATAGCCTGATGCAAAGCAGCATCAAACCTGAAGTGTTTATTCACCCTATGGCAAAATGGCGTTTGTATGCTGATTTTACCAATGGCATAAATACAGGTGGGTTTATTAAATATGTGAGGATATTTGGTGTTTTCGGCATATTTATCTTAGTGATTGCCTGTATCAATTTTATGAACCTGAGTACGGCCCGTTCAGAAAAACGCGCCAAAGAAGTGGGGGTCCGTAAGGCTGTAGGTTCAGCACGCAGACAACTCATCAGCCAGTTTCTGAGTGAATCAATTATGGTTGCTTTTATGGCCTTAGCCGTTGCTTTGATTCTGGCTACGATTTCATTACCTTACTTTAATAGATTGACCGAGAAACTGATGACAATTCAGTTTGACAATCTTATTTTCTGGACAATTATCATAGCTTTTACACTCTTTACCGGGCTTTTAGCCGGAAGCTATCCTGCGCTTTACCTGTCTTCATTTAATCCTGTTAAAATTCTTAAAGGAGGCATACATATAGGTAAAAATGCTTCTTTACCTCGCAAAATTCTGGTTGTTGCGCAATTTACCTTTTCGATTGTACTGATGATTGGCACTGTTATCATTTATCAGCAAATACAACATGCCAAGAATCGGCCGATTGGCTTTAATAGCAAAGGCCTTATATCGGTTGAAATATCTAAAGACCTGATTAACAATTTTGAGCCATTGCGCAATGAATTAATGGCATCGGGTATGGTGTCTTCTATCTGTAAAACAAACTCACCACCTACTGAAATCTGGACTACTAATAATGGCTGGGAATGGAGAGGTTCAATACCTGAAGATAAATCAGTTGAGTTTAATACCATTTTTACTGACTATGATTATGTCAGAACTGTTGGTGTGCAACTGAAAGAGGGCAGGGATTTTTCAAAAGAATTTTCGACTGATTCGGCAGGGGTTATCCTTAACGAAGAGGCTGTCCGGCGTATGGGTCTGAAGCATCCGGTTGGTGAAATAATAAAATGGTTTGGTAAAGACCGCAGAATTGTAGGCGTGGTATCGGATGTGATGCAGGAGTCTCCTTATAAGGATGTTTTGCCTTTGACTATCGTGTTTCAGAAAAACTGGGTAAACTATTTCTGTCTGAGAATCAATCCGGATGTTTCGAGCGGTGAAGCCATTAAGCAGATTCAGCCTATTTTTGATAAATACAATCCGGGCTTTCCTTTTGCTTATACATTTGCCGACACAGAATATGCAAGAAAATTCAATTACGAAGAATTGATTGGCAATCTGGCAGCCATTGTTTCAGTATTGGCCATATTTATCTCTTGTCTCGGTCTATTTGGCTTAGCATCTTATATGGCAGAACAACGTCGCAAAGAAATAGGAGTAAGAAAAGTATTAGGGGCGAGCGTAGCTAATTTATGGGGATTGCTTTCAAAAGATTTCTTGCAACTAATAGTTATTTCCTGTGTCATTGCATCACCGATTGCGTATTATGCCATGAACCAATGGTTGAATGATTATAATTATAAAATAGACATCGGCATAGGTGTATTTTTAATCGTGCTGATTACTGCAATGCTCATTACTTTATTAACAGTTAGCTATCAGGCCATTAAAGCAGCCCTGATGAATCCGGTGAAGAGTTTGAAAACGGAGTAACCGCCGCCCCAGACCGATGTGTCGGACCGTCCCTAAAGGGGAGTTGATTGCGCACTAGTTTTTTTGAAGAGTTTCCCTTTAGGGGTTAGGGGTGTTTGGGTAAATAAAATCAGAATTGTGAAAAACTATTATATAATTTAAAAAAGTCGCCTTAAGGGGCTTGTGTATTATGATTCGTAACTACTTAAAAATCGCCTGGAGGAATCTTGCTAAGAGCAAGGTTTACTCATTTATTAATGTATTCGGCCTTGCCGTTGGCATGGCTGTGGCTATGATGATTGGCCTTTGGATAAACG
>CALRLS020000411.1:0-5196 GCA_943368815.1 Cyanobium sp. NIES-981 | reverse complement strand
AGTGAGCGTACTTTTAAGTAAAGGTAAACTAAAAGGATTCTATCGTGTATCAAAAATCTTTTTTACTCCCCGGATTATTTTTTAAAATTAAGCTTCAATATATTCTTTGCAATTTCTTTTCCGTTTTTTTGCCCGTTTTCATTCGCCATTCTATACTGAACACCGCCATATAAAGTTGCCAATGTGGCTTCATTTGTATATTCTTCGAATGACTTGAAGGTCCTGTCCGGCAGTGTCCCCTGATAAGTATTATCAGTAAAGGCATAATTATCTCCGAAAATTGAAGTCAGTATTTCCGCACTGGCACCTGAACTTGTGGCGTTGTCAGACGTATACGATGGCACCGGCTGAGTAATTATCAATGGCGACCAAGCAGGTGAAATTGCTTGCCTGATATAAGTAACAGGAGCCATCAGGTTATAGTTATATTTCGATTTCCACGAAGCTATATAGGCATCATTTAATGTCAGACCTAATTTAATGTATACTTCAACGGCTTTGTCGAGTTTAGCCTTGTCTTTTTTCAAAGCAATATTGGCAATACTAAAACTATGACCTGCCGGAGTAATAGATACGTCAGCCCAGAAATTAGCTGAGGCCTTCTGGTCGGCTGTCAAAGTTTTGCCTATAGTAACTACCTCTTTAGCTGCATTATACATGGTCGAATTTTCTTTAAACGAAAATGCGATTGGCTCTAAAGGACTCACGGCATTATTGAGTGAGGAAAAGTTACGGTTTTTGCCCCAGAAAGGCAATAATGGTATCTTTTGATTACTCACAGGCTCCCATGAACCAATAGCTACAGGTACTTTATAAGAAGTCGGGAAATTATTATTCCATCCCTCGTTTCCACCATCAGTTTTTGAATAATCCCAGATTGCCTTGGCAATATCTGCCCCGAAATTGATGGAACGCTCAATAATCTGCTGATTCGTTATACCCGTTTTAAGGGCTGTTTCAGAAACCCTCCGAAGTGAATCTATTGAAGCCTTATTATTATCATTGGTTGTTGCATATAATTCTTTAATCAGGGTAGAAATAGCTGCATTGGCCGCTAAACCCCAGCTATACTCTTTGGTAGAATCAGGTACAGGCAATTTTATAAGACCACTGATTTGTCCGGTTAATGATTGATAATCGTCTAAGCCGTACACCACACTTTCATAAAGAGCAAGGCTGGTGTAAGCTAAGCTACGAGCCGCTACAGGTGATGCATAACCCGGAGTAGATTTTATCAGTCGTAATTGCAGGTTGGTCCAGTTAATTGCCAGACTGGCGTCGAATGTATTGGTTTTCTTTGATTCAACAGCAGGAGCTATCACTTCACCGCCAGTTTTATCTTTGCAAGAAGTGAGATGGATTGAAAGTAAACAAATGATTGCGTACGTAGTTACCTTTACGCGTTTTATACAGAACGTTGCGTATAGATTCCCCATAAATTTTTCTTTTTTCCTGACCTTTAACACTGATAAAAACAAATCAAAAATCTTGCCAGTCTTTCGGAAGGGCTGCGTCTTTTTGTTCTTAAAATATAATAAATTATACTTACTGGTTAAAATTGGTATGCTCTGTGGAATATATTATCCCCACGGGATACTAAACCTCAGAAATGTTTAAGTCTTCTACCGATATATCGTCCCTACGGGACTCAAAACCGTTATTCATATCCCGTAGGAATAATATATCGGTAGAAGATAGGAAAATTGAAGATTCAAAGTCCCGTAGGGAAGATATATTAAAATATTTTATACCATAAAATAATCCCATCCAATAAGCACATTTAAGTATTCCCGCTGTAAATCATTGGTTATGAGTTTTCAAAGGAAACTTGCCTGATTGATGCTCATGCGCCATTTCTACATAGTGTGCGGCACTCATGGCAAGTTTCTCGGCAATATCAGGTGATAACGTTTTTATCACTCTGGCAGGCGTACCTACTGCCATCGAATAATCCGGAATTTCAGTACCCTCAGTCACTAATGCATTTGCGCCTATAATACAGTACTTCCCGATTTTAGCCCTGTTCAATATGGTTGCCCTCATACCTATCAGCGAAAAGTCTCCTACCGAAGCACCATGAACAATGGCTCCGTGGCCTACGGTTACGTTTTCACCGATGATGGTAGGCTCGCCAAAATCAGCATGAAGAATAGCTCCATCCTGAATATTGGTACGATTACCAATCACAATTTTTTCGACATCCGCCCTAATCACAGCCGAGTACCAAACCGAGACATCGTCGCCAAGTGTCACATCACCCATTACACTTGCGTTAGGTGCAATAAAATTTCCCATTCTTTTGTTTTTTGAATATGTTGCTAATAAACGTAAATGCTATGAATTTTTCGAAAATTGATTTCAAAAAATTCATAGCATTTATCCAAAATTCTCTATTACTGATTAAGGCCAGATTTCAGTAGGTTGATGGAATTGTTTCCATGCCCGCAGGTATTCCTGACTCGCCTGTATTTTTTTCAGGACTTTCCCCTTCAATTCGCCGTCAATACCCTCACCTTTCCAATTCCACAAAGTGTTGGTCTCTCTGTCTCTGAAACCCGCAGGGTCCTGTACAAAATTCAATATTTTTCCATCAATAGTTCTTGCGAAAACGTGGTATGAGTGATTATCCGGTTCTATCACAATTCCTATCGGAGTATCCCCTACTTTATCATTCAAGGTGGTTAAATTTACAACATTAGGCCAGATATAAGCTTTGTTTTTCTTATCCAGGCTTACCCCTATCACCCATGTTTTATCCCAGATTTTATCAGGCTTTGTCAGAGAATCTACATCTTTACGTTGGCGACGGTCATAGTTTTTCAGCTCATCATATTCTTCATTGAATGTATCATCTGCCTGAAAAACCAGTCCATCAGGATATTGCGTAAAAAATGCTTTCAATGTCATCTGCTCCGATGGTATTATTTCCAGTTTTTTTCCGGCCTGCTCTCCTACTACGGCATCACCCGTAGCCTGATACCACCATGATTTTGTATCAGAATCCTCAATTACTGCATTATAATGTCTGGCTCCTACCAATCTGAAAATCTGCTTTTTACCATCTACCAAAGGACTAAAAACCAAACCAGTGCGGCACATAGTACAATAAGTAACCAAAACAGGTTTGTCGCCTACATTATCCTGTATTTTATGATGGTAGCCAACAAATCTAATAGGATAGGCTTTGGCTAACCTACCGTTTACCACGGTCATTACAAGCAGGCTGTCCGGCACCTTATTGTCTTTTTGAATAGCAAACCGAATCTTGCCCGGCTCTTTAAACATTACTTCTGCTCTGTAAGAAATATCAGTAAAGTAATATAGGCCTCCGGCAATTAATGCAATGACTCCTACCAGAATCTTTTTCCTGATACTGCCTTTGGTAATATATGACCAGGCAGGTACAGCCAATAAGAGCAAGCCGATGATTCTTGAAGGAAGGATAATCTTTTCAAGAAAATAGGTAAGTTTGATTGCTTCCAAATCCTGACTTCCCGGAAATGGCATCAGCAGATAAGCCTGTAATAAGGCTGGCAGGATAAGGAAAATAGCACCTATCCAGAACAAACGATTTTTTAGTGTAGGGGTCATTATTGTAAATTAGGTTATTTAGAGTGAAATGGTTGTTTAAAAAAATACCAAAGATATTACTATAACGCCCCGTTTGGCAAGGCTGCAACCCCACTCCCTAAATCCCTCTCCCCAACAATGGGGAGAGAGACTTTTAGACCCTTCCCCATTGTTGGGTCGGACCGCCGATGCGGAAGGGTTGGGATGGGGTTCCTCATATTTTCAGACCAAGTGTAACATTCACACTTCTACCATCGGATGACCATACAGCAGGACCCGGATAAAATGTAGGTCTTTTGGTAAAGTATTGTTCATTGGTCAGGTTATTAATGTTCAGCTTCACCATCATGGTTTTTGTCAGACGATAAGTAGCATTAAGGTCTAACAAGCCATAAGATGGCACTAAGCCTACTGCGCCTGTTGCTGATGGCTTTACTGTATTCAAAGCATCTGCATAGCTTTTGGCTGTATAGCTATAGAGTGCCGAAACACTTAGTTTGGTATAACGGAATGTTATTCCGTTGCGGCTTATCCACTCAGGCGTACTTTCAACTTTGTTGTTTTTTACGCTCACGTTTTTGTCTCCTACTCTTAATGTAGCGTCCTGATAGCGCGCATCCATATAAGCAGTAGAAGTAAAAATTGAAAGCGTTGATTTTGTTGATAAGCGGGTATCGTATTCAATAAAAGTCTCTACACCATTGGTACGTGAATCGCCGATATTGGTACGTAAATAATAAAAATCGCCATTGGCCTCTGTACCGTAGATCATGCCCATCCGATTGTTGTATTGAATCTGAAAAGCGCTGATATCCCATTTCCAATGCTCTGTATTACCTCTGTAACCGATTTCGGCATTATAACCATACGCATCTTTCAGATTTTTGTCAACCTTCTCATAAGTTGCCGCCGGGATAATATCTTTAAACACAACCGGACGATAAGCCTGTGCAAACCCGGCATAGATATTCTGCGATTGATTAAGCTGGTAATGAAGGTTCAATCCTAACAACGGGAATTTATGCTTAATCGTCGTCGGAAACTGGCTGGCATCATAGTATGCAATTCTTCCCGACAGATTTGACTCACCTATTTCTACCCTGATACCGGGGGTAACCGAAAATTTAGGACTAAGGGCAAAACGGTTTTCGGCAAAAAAGGCAAAGTTGTTTGTCTTCAGGTGCATATCTCTAACCCAATCTCCGGTTTTTGATAAATCAAAATCTGTACCTGTTGTACCTTTTCCTAACTGCTGGCGGTTCAGGTCATTGTTCATCAATTGTATACCCGTTACCAGAATAGATGATACTTTACCCAAATCATAATTATGCAATAAGCGAGCCTCAACAGTATAAGAATTAAAGTGGTCTATATCCACCTGACGATTCGCGTATTGCAATGTAAGGGGGTCTATCGCATCAATAATATTGGCGGGTTTATCAAACATCACACTATTTCTGTCTCCTAATACAGCCGACGCAACAAAAGAAGCACGGGTACGAGGACTAAAACGAACATCAGCCGAAAGTGACGGAACGTAAATAGTCGGATTGAAATAATTACGTGAACGGGTTGACAAACGAGGATTAGCATGAAACATACTATCCGTCAATGGTCCTGGTATAT
>CALRLS020000410.1:0-5204 GCA_943368815.1 Cyanobium sp. NIES-981 | reverse complement strand
TGAAAACCCTGAACCAGTTCATCTATTACCTTCTGCTTCTCAGTCGAAAAAGCTTCAATTGTACTGATTTGCTTGTTTTTAAAGCTAAACCCCTGATATAAACCGTAAATACCGGCTATCAGAAATACTACAGATAAAATCCAGTTGCTTTTTTGCCTCTTAAATTTCCAATAATGCAAGCGTATTAATGAAGGCAGATGAATGGTATTATTTGATAAACTCATTTTGATGGATTTTAACTTAATAAATTTTTATTACTAATGTTCACCATTATCAGGCTAAGTGCCGCTACCCATAAGAACAACCAGATATTTTCTTTGACTGCATACTTCAAAGACCAGCCTAAAGGATGAGAGGCAATGTGCAAATCTTTAATAGTATCATAAATGCCTGTTTTTACTTTATAGGTTTCAAATTCGCCATAGTTTGAGTTTTCCATCATATCCACATTCATGCTTTGCACAAAAGACCTCCGGTATTTTTCGGCCTGTTGCTGAAAATCTATTTCTGTTTCCAGACTAGCACTTGCACCTGTCATGGAAAGGGTTCTGACAGCCGCAAAAGGACTAACAATAGCAAACCAGCCCTGCAAATCTTTCTGTTTTTTCAAGCTGCTGAATATTCTGTCAAAATAATAATCATAGACTTTACTGCTATACTCTTCTGCTTGCTGCATAATATATCCCTCAAAATTGAAAGGCAATTGCTGCACACTATCTACTTTGTATTTTTTGAGCAGATCTTTTTCGATTTTTTTTGCTCTGTCACCACTTGAGTCGTGGCCATCCAAACCTTTTTCAATGGCCTGAGCAATTTCTTTTCTGAATTCGTAATTGGTAGAAACAGGGTAGGTGTTTTCTGCAATATTTGCAGCAACTCGGGGTAAAATGATAAGCGCAAGCATCCATATAAGGAGCAAAGCTGAAATAGACACTCCGGCATCACTTATCCTGGCTGAAATGATTACACCCAATAAACTCCAGCATATATAATAGAACGAGTAAACCAGCCATAGATAGAGCGTAGCTTCAAGGCTTAAATTACCGAATAATGCCCAGGCACTCAGAACAGTGATAGAAAGGTAGCTTATCAGAAATATTTCAAAAACCAGAAATACTGCCAGGAATTTTGCCCAGAGTATGTGTTTCATACTTACACCTTGCGAAAGAAGAAGAGCCAGAGTGCCTCTCTGCCTTTCGCCATTAATAAGGCTGAAACTCAGCAAAGCAATTAATAGTGGAATGATAAACTGGCAAATCAAAGCAGGAGACATCCAGCCAAATCGTATGCCTGTATCACTCTCCTGCGTTTTGCTGAATAAAAAATCATTCTGACGATGCGGTTCCAGATAAACTGAAGTTCCGGTATAAATGGTTAAACCGGGGTCAAAACAATGCAAGGCATAGGGTTTCTTGTAGGCATAGTTTCCGAAGTGTGCAGCTATATGCGGATGCTTTAACTCCTGCGTAAGCCATGCAGCCCGTGATTTTTCCTGCGCCGACATTCTGGTCTGCCATAAATCAAACTGGTAGTGCAATTGATGGAATAAAGCCAGCAGACTAATAGTAAATAAAAAGAATATCAGCCATTTGAGGCGGCTATCACGCCGCCATTGAAGCCATTCATTGAAAACAAGACGCTTAATCATTATTTCCTGTTATTTAATTTTTACGAATCCATTACATTCACCAGCAGATACATCAAATTCTTTTGTTACGGCCCCGGTTGTTAAATTCATTGAATAAATAGCATTGGTACTGGCTGTAGGCGCACTCAGGTAAAGTTTTGTATTATCCCACTTTTTTGTGAAAGCTGAGCTGAATACCTGAGGTAAGCTCGAAGAAACTTCACCTTGTGAGGTTCCGGCCTTTAGATCAATCTTATAATATTTATATCCGGCTTTTTCTGAGTTATCGAATGGATAATAATCTGAATCTTCACTTTTTAAGGTTAAGGCCTTGCCATTGCCATAGTAAAAGATTCCCTGTGCATCTGAGCCAAGAGTAGATTTCAGATTAAAAAAGTAGCTCGGGTCAAAAGTGGTTTCTCCATTTTTTATTCGCACAATTCCACTCGGTACCTTATTACCATTTCCCGTACCCAAAATATACAAGTCTTTATTTTCATCGAGCACAAGGCTACTGGGGCCGAAACCGTATTGAGGACCGGAGTTCCAGATCATACCACATCGGCCATCAGCAATCAGTTTTTCTACTTTATTGGTGGTTCTGTTAATTACTGTCACATAAACAGAATCTCCTAAATTAGAAAAACTGGCATCCTGATAATTTACTCCCATAAACAGGTAGTTGTCACGATGAGCCATACCCAGGTAATAAACTTCGGTTGCTTTAGGTTTCTGAATAGAAGCAAGGTCAATAGAGGCGGTTACCTGCATAGTTGTCGGATTAAATTTTACCAGTTTGGGTACACCACCAAAACCATTGCTGGCGGCATAAGCTTCCGTATCACTGATGAAATCAATGGCACCAAATGTTTTTAAACCCTGTACTATAAACGAACCTAGTTCTTCTGGCTTACCTGAATCATCAAAGCCATATTTACGCAAGGTAGCAGGAGCACCGAAGGTAGTCAGATACGTATAACCATTATAGGCATACATGATTCCACTACTGGCTAATTCTGCTGCGCCTGCCGTAGAAACAGGACTGGTTGGGAAATTCTCAAAACCCATAAAATAAGTAGTCTGGTTAGGATAAGTCCCGCCTGTCACGGCCATTGTGTACTGAATACTTTCTCCTTTGGTAGGAGGGGTTTCATCTTCTTTACAAGCATTGAATAAAATAATAACAGCACCACAGAGAAGTAATGTAATCTTTTTCATTGATTTAAGTTTTTGAGTGATAAAATCGGAGTTTAATACTGTATGTTCTGCCCGGCAGCTGAACCTTAAAATTATCGTAGAGCAGTTTATCGAAGAGATTATTTATATCTACGGCCAGAGAGATTCTGCTTTTGTAATGTAAGGTGGAGAACCCAATATGATTAATAAATTGCTGGGGAATGATATTTTTCAGGCTGGGGTCGCCATCTATCGCCCAATACAAATAATAATTATGCACATAATTGCAGTTCCAGTAGAACTGGATATTGGCCTTTTTGCGCAACACGCTGTCTTTGACAATCGTAATACCCGCATTGGCAAATATGTATGGAATATTAGGTAAGCGGGCATTTTTATAACGTTCATTATTGATGCCGTAACCTTCTACATAGGACTTATTGCGCAAATCCTGAAAGGTAAAGTTGGCATCCAGATTCAGCCAGGCGTAAGGACGTACCCTGACAGCAGTTTCGATACCTTTTATATTGGCTCTGAGTATATTCTGGTATTCAGAATAAAAAATGGAAGGGGGTAGATAAATAATGTTTTCGAGTTTCCGGTAAAACCCTGTCAATTCTGCATCTATGACATCACTTCTGAAAATGATGTTCAGATTAATATTGTCTGATGTTTCAGGTAATAGGTTAGGATTAGGACGTACCAGACGTAAATCTCCGAATGTCTCGACTTCATCAGGCAGACGTGTAGCCTTTTCGTAGGAAGTCTTGATAAAAAGCTGACGATTAATAAAATAAGTAAAGGCAGTATTGTAACCGAAACGATGGATAGTCTGGCTAATCGGCCTTAAGTTTAAATCTTCACGTTTATTTCCTGAAAATCGCGCATAAAAATATTTGAGCGACGAAAGATTGACAAGTTTTTCTCCTAACCACTTTGTTTCAATACTTGCGCCGCTTACATTTTTTTGCATGGTCTGTGCCTGTCCGAAGAAATCATTGCCGTAAAACTTTAAGGCCACAGGGTCTTCGCCCCTCCGATAAAAATACTGGAAGGTATTGGCTAAATTAATTTTAGTATTTTCAGAAAGGTAATACGAGAGTATCTGACGTGTATTGAATACTCTGGCGTTTGTGGTAAGTAAGCTGCCCGATGAACTGATTTCTCCACCTGTAAAGCGCCTGTCTACCACCTTCCCCTCCCAGTTATATACATTTAAGGTGGTATCTCTGAACTTACTTATGGTCTCGTTGTAATTGAAGTAGCTGTTGAAATCCAGGTTTTTCAGCAAGTTGACTTTTTGATACCTTAACAGCAATCCTTTCAGCGAACTTGTAAACAGGGCCTCCCCATAGGGTTGTCTCATAATTACATTGTGTTGCAATTCATCAAAGCTGTGTGCATATTGAAATTGTAACGATAAAACATTTGCCCATTTTAACTGGCTCAGCCCTGTTTCTATTTTGAGGTTAGTGAAAGTAAATTGATTATGAAAACGCCTGACATTCTTAATGATCGGATTACCGAACTCATCAGGTACTTCGGCCAGAACTTTATAATCATTATCTGAATGATTATAACTCCCTCCAAGCCCTATATAGAAATGTGGATTAATGAATTTCTTTAACTGTAATACATTTTTATAGGTATTAAAAGAGCCGTAAGCACTGGAAAAGTCGAGATAATCCTTATTGTCTTTGCGCGTTACTATGTTGACGGCTCCACCAAGGGCATCGGTTCCTAGTTCAATAGGTATTACCCCTTTATATATTTCAAAACGTTCGGTTTGCTGAACCGGAACAATATTGATGCCCTGGGTTTGTCCAAGATTATCAATCGGGTTGCCATCAACAAAAAACTTAATCTGCTTCCCACTGATACCATTGATAAAAAAATCAGCATTCGAGCCATATCCTCCGTTGGTTCTAATATTAACACCGCTATTCTGCTTAAGAATATCCAGGCTGTTCTGATTGCTCTGATAGAATACTTTTGTATTTATGACCAGTACATTTAAAGGTTTTTCCTTGAGTGTACGCATCACTGAACTCGTGACTTTTATTTCACTCAGTTGTTTTACCTTTATCGAATCTTCCTGTGCTTTTAACTGGAAACAGATTAATGTCAGTAATAAAATGAGGATATTTTTTTTCAGGTGTGATATTATTAAATAGTATAACTTTTTCATTTTATGATTTTTGACTATCTCAGATACTGTGTTATTTCACGGCAGAATTTGAGCTAAGATTAAAGGTTTGCTTAATCAGTATAGCAATGGAATCCCGGTTTTAAATGATAGGGTTCTTTGTATATTGAATAAATAGCAATCAGGCAATCATTAGATTTTAGCTGTGTCTTTTAGTTATTCTGCCTCTAATTCCATTGAGTTTTCCTACCGGAA
>CALRLS020000409.1:0-5210 GCA_943368815.1 Cyanobium sp. NIES-981 | reverse complement strand
GCAGATAAACCAGTCGCCGTGGCCTGTCCTTGATTGACAATTAAGTAGTCGCTATATAGGTCTATTACTTGGGTCATTTTTA
Source organism: Cyanobium sp. NIES-981 (assembly GCA_943368815.1). Taxonomy (GTDB): domain Bacteria; phylum Bacteroidota; class Bacteroidia; order Cytophagales; family Spirosomataceae; genus Emticicia. The sequence continues at coordinate 5,128 of CALRLS020000409.1, read as the reverse complement.
ATTAACTGATATTTTCGTAAATTTAAACTATATGGTCAACTATAAAAAATCAATGCGTAACATCAATAATTAATTTAACCTTACCTCTACCATCGAAATATAGTAGGGCTAATAAAAACAAAAAATATGAAAATCGAAAAACTTGATATATCAAATGGCTTAAAAATTACCACAGAATTAGATGGCCCAAACGCTGTTATCTTTGCGGGTATTCATGGTGATGAGCCATCAGGTGTCCATGCGGTACACAAACTTATTTATGATTTTATCTCTGGCAATGTACAGTTATTAAAAGGAACACTAATAATAGTTATTTGTAATGAAGAAGCTCTGGCTAAGAACATGAGGTATGTTCACCAAAACTTAAACAGAATTTTTTCTGATAGTATATACAATGAATCAAGCACTTATGAACTAAAAAGAGCGAAACAGCTTATGCCTTTTTTAAGAAATGCTGATTTCTTTTTGGATCTTCATTCGATTAGGAGCGAAACAGAACCGTATGCCGTCATTGAGAAGCCGAATATAGAATTTGCAAGAAAATTAGGCATTCAAAATATCGCATACGACTGGGCAGAATGTTGCAAAGGAAAAGCAAGTGGTGACACAGATAATTATGCAGTTGCATACGGTGCCACATCTGTAACTTATGAAGCTGGGTCACACTATTGTTACGACTCAATTGTTAACGCAACTCAAACTGTATTCCGATTTTTAAAGGTATTAGAGATGATAAACGTTACGTCTGAAGTAACACCTATTCAGAGTAATATTTATCAATTAGTTGAGGTTAAACTAAAAGAAGATGATACTTTTAGATATTCAAAAATCTACAAAAACTTTGACCCGGTTTCAAAGAATGAAATTATCGGTTGGGAAAATGAACAGCCTATTATTTCTTCAATTGATGGTTATATTACACTCGTAAATTTACCAGAAAAAACAAGAATTGGTGATGACATATTCTTTTTAGCTATCAAAGAATAACTATTGTTTTCATTCGATTGTACGCACAACTAAATTACAAATTCAGAATTTCTTCATTTTATCAAGTAGAGCTTTTAATTAAACTGGTCTATTTAGAACAAATTAAATATCTCAATTTACAAAAAATCAACAAATAGGAATTTAGCATCGCCTTAAAGAATGCTTCTAAACTAAAATATTTTATAAAAATGAAACAATTATTTATTATTTCGACCATCATAGTGTCCTTGATACTTGCAGTCGGTTGTAGCAAAAGTAGTACGGACATTTCGCCAGATAATTTAGGAATTTCGAAGAAAATCCTAAATAGTGATGAACAAGAAAAAAACGGTACAGATGAGTGGAAAAATACAACTAATACTAACAGTAATGTGGTTGCATCAAATCCTAATGTGCTTGTTATGAATGTAACGAATTTGGGTGTAGTAAATAAGACAGTGGGTCAAACACCTTGGCTTCCAGCAAAAGCTACTGGATGGGCATTAACATATGATTTTGTTAGTTCAGTGAACAAAACAGCGGATGTAAGTACAACTTTATCTGCCAGTATTTGTTCAAAGTCAACGCTTTTAAGTTTGTTTTTTCAAGCTTGTGGAGAGGCTCAAAGACAAATGAACACAACTCAAAATATGAGTTCTACTGTCAGTGCAAAAATTGTTCTTAAGCCTTTTGAACAAAGACGTTATGTGTTGATTAACCGATATAATAGGTATAGAGGAACTTTTAAATTATCAGGACCAACTAATATAACCGACCCAAATATTATTTATGATATTCCACTTGGTTCTCAATATGCTGGATTTGAATCAAGAATCTTGAAATAGACAATGGTTATCAAATCAATATTTTTTTTAAAATCCAATTTGTCTCGCTGATTGATTAACATCGGTCAGCGAGTTTTTTTATCTAATTTATAAAAACAATTACCAAAATGAAAAAGGTTTTCACAACCATCGTAGTCGTTCTTACAATCTTAGGAATCACTACTTCTTGCACAATTCAGCAAGACCCTCAGCCAAGCTTAGCTATTGAAAATTTTTCACCATCTAAACTTGATGTAGCAAATGAAGCTGAGCTATTTTCAAAAATGCAGGCTTCAAGTACGGCAAATGCCGATAATACTAATGTTGATATGCTAAAAGCAAAGCCAGAAATGGGTGCAAAAGCAATGGCCGCATCAAATGTATATTATACAGCGTCATATCCAGCATTAGGAGCATTTACAGGAGTATCCAGTGCCAATATGTCTTTAAGTTGTGCTCCATTCCAAAGTGGCTTGAAAGCTTCAATCGTAAGTATTTCTGGCAATAAAATTACTGTAAAAATCCAAAAAGGACTTTGGAGTCAATGGGGTGTAAACGGAACTGCTTACGTTAAAGCTGGTAATAATGCCTGCGGAGATATTCAAGGGAGTACAACCATTTACTCTTATCAATATGAAGCTTTGATTGATTTTTGGGTAAACTTCACGGGTGATGGAAATGTTGTACAATTTACGCCAAGTGTAAGTCTAAACAACGGTTTGAAATACTACGCTCCTCCCATCTCAATTCGCTCAAATATTGACTATACAATTGATAATTGTACTTATTTATTTGATGCTCAATGCGTGGAATACGCACGTTGTAGAAAGAATGGTAATCTGCCAAGAAACTTATTTACCTATCAAAATAAAGTAGATATCATCAACACTTATACTCCCAAAGCCAATGCGGTAGCAATTATCAAAGTTGGTTCAGGAACAAACGGCAATGGTATTGGTCATGTAGGTTACGTCGAAAAGGTCGTTGGTTCAACGATTTATATTGCGGAAGCAAATTGGTCGGTAGGAAAAATTACCAGAAGGTCAGGTACAGCAAGTTTCTTAAATATTGTTGGTTACTACAACTAAGGTTGGTCTATGTTTTTCTTCAACTCACCTATCAAAAGTGGTAGGTGAGTTTTTTTTATGTTATTTTACACTTAAACTATTCCCCCTCAAATCTAAAAACATCAATCAGTGTCTCTACCAGTTTTTCAGTTCTTGCTTTAATGGCTTCCACAGTCCAAGAGTTAATATTAGCCAACGACACTTCTGTATCATCAGTAGAAAAAGGTATATTATTTAGGTTTAGCCCATTTTTGTAGCCTATTTTTAAATCAATACTTCCTGTTTTTTTTATTGAAAGATTTTGTTTGTCTTGAAATGACCTATTAGAAAGGTTTGAATTATAGGCTGATAAAGTAAGATTTCCAATGAGATGAACCAGCTCAGACTGAATTTCTTCTGCCTTTATTTTATCACCTTCAGCAACCATTTGTACCCATGATTCTGGTATGTTTTTGCCTTCTGGAAAGATGTGTTCGATAGTCCAAACGAAATTATCATTATTCTGATTTCTTTGCCATAAATCGGGTGCGTACTCCCTTGTGTGTCGAAGGCTATCCAATTTCCAGAGTAAGTATCTGGTCATTCCTGCATTATTGATATATACCTTATCGGATAACCAACGCTTAAATTCATCTAAACTCGAAACGGTTGCCTTACTATTATTCAGGTGAGCATCAATAATATCAGATAAACTAATTTTTTTGCCTTCATCCAGAATCTTTTGGCATTTTTCTACGACCTCAATATTTATTGAATCCAAATCTCTTGTATTTGGATTATCAGTAATATTTCGTCTGACGTAATACTTGATAATGAAATCTATTATTTTACTGATAGTGGTGTTTGCATCAAGGTGTGCTTCATTGGTTAAAAGAAATAGCAATAATGTATAAGATGCCACTGCACCTACTCGATTTAATTCTAAAATTTTTCGATTTAAATCTTCATCATCGCTCAATAATACACCAATCAATTTTCCGTATTTTTGACCTTTATCCAACAATTCATCAAATGTAAACTCAGCGTTATTTTTGATTAAACGCTCATAAATCATCAAAATATTACTCTTGGTTGCTCTGGTAATCTTTTCGTGCTTGATGACAGGATTTGTTTTGAAAGCGTTGTAATACTGCCTTAGAAATCTTAGTTGATTATCAAAATCTGGAATATATTCTAACAACTTTTGCCAGCTTTCGTAAGAAGTGTCAATGTCTTGTTTTTTTTGCTTTTCCATTTCTGCAAGCAAATTATTCTTAATAATATCCATCGCAGAAAGCTCAACTCCTCGATTATTGAGCGTTTCAAATAAGGTAAAAGCATCAGATTGCGTACTAACCGAAATATGAATGAATACCAAACGATTGATTTTACCTAACAGAATATCCAAATCATCTTTGTTGCATGGAAGTTGCTCTGAAAAGAAATTAAACGCTTTCCAAAACCTTCTAAGCCCCAAAAATTTGGGAGCATCAGCATTGGCTATAAGTCCACATTCTTTGAATATGTACTTATAGTCAGCCAAGTTGTGGTTTTGGGTAGATGGTTGTACTCGTAAGAAACAGTTATAATTGCCATCTTTAAAGCCACCCAGTTCGTTTGGATAAATGTCCTTTTTCTTACGAATGAGTTTCTTCCTGATGCTATCAAGTTTTATATTGAACTCACTTTTTAATTCATCATCCTCTGGGTCGATGGCTTTTGAAAGTTCATTGTATTTTCGGTAAATGGCCGAAAGTAAAATACTCAAGGTAGTAAGGCGTTGTTGCCCATCAATTACTTGATAGATTTTTTCTTCGCCAGGGCGTAAATTATCAGAATGGCTAACAACAATTACCGACCCAATGAAATAATCGGTATCGTTTTCACTGATGTCGTTGATGAGGGTTTCCCATTGGTATTTACCCCAAACATACTCTCTTTGGTATTTTGGAATGTGGTAGTGTTCAATGTTTCCTTCTATTTTAAGAAGGTCGGCAAGGGCAAGTTTAGTAGCAAGCATGGTTACAATTAAGGGGTTGAGATGATGATTTAAAAAAATACTCTAATAGGCTTACCCAACCATTACGATTTTATATATTTTTCCTTCAAATTCTACTTTTTCGCACTGTTTTTTGCCTATCAATATTTGAGCGAGTGGGCTATCAAGCGAAATATGCTGAAAACTCCCTGAAAAATCGCCTTTTTTTGCTCCTTTTACTGGACTAACTCGTAGGATTTTTCCTTCAAAATCAAGGGTCAATCTTGATTATTCGGTGATAACGTCTGGTGCTT
>CALRLS020000408.1:0-5216 GCA_943368815.1 Cyanobium sp. NIES-981 | reverse complement strand
TTGAAGCTCAGATTTAATCAAATCAAAGAAGAAATCGTTCTTTGGCTCAGGTTTTTAATCCATATTTTTACCAATCAAATCTTTAAATTAAAACCGCTTATTTCAAAAACAGCTTTTTAAGGAATGACTACTTACTATCCTGGTGCCATTCAATAAATTTTTTGCATGAATAATATTGAAATAAAAAAAAATCGCATAACATCTATTTCATTTGTTCTAAATATAAAGAATAAAATCGTGAAAAAATTTACTATCTTAATTTGCTTATTGAGTATTCAATATTTATCGTTTGCACAAAGTTTAGAAATAGTGCCAAACAAAGTTACCCAGAAAGCGACTGCCACTGACCAGATAATTATGCAGTCAGTACAAAATCCCACTATTGTAGGAATCCGCCACGGCAATACATTAGAGAGCCCCACCGCCACAGGTAATTCTAATACCCTCTTGAGACTAGAAGGAAAAGGTCATACAGGTTCTGGTTTTACTACTGATAGAGTAGGAATGTTTTTCAACGCAAGTCAAACCTGGACCCCAAGTGCAAATGGTACTGAAATTAATTTCTATACAACAACAAATAATAGTACCAGTACCATAACCAGAATGAAAATAGCGAATGACGGGAAAGTAGGTATTGGTATCAGCAACCCCGCATATCCGCTGGATGTAGTAGGGCGTGTGAACTCAACGGTTGGTTTCTCAATTAACGGAGTTGCTATCTCACCAGGCTATTTTTATACCTCTCCCTGGATGACCTCTCCCAACGAAAGTGTTGATGCTACTATTGATGGTACTTGCCTTAGAACCAGAATATTACCTATACCTCAGCTTACCGCAGATATGTTTAATAATGCGATGGTTACTGTATATTTCAGAGTTGGCAGTATTGGGCCTTATCAACTTCCTTATATTTCAGATGCAGGAGGAGCAACCAACCAAATTCATTGGATTATGAAAGGCGTGGGTGAAATTACTGTTTTCCGGCATACCTTTAATAGCTGTAGGTTCACATCGGGTGTCGCTGAATCATATCCCGGCGAGCCGGTTATGATAAATATACCTCAAAGCCTGGAGTATCGTGTAGTCATTTCCCGACCATAAACTAATGAATACTATGATACGGATTTTAATTCTCCTATTCACAATTAGCTATACCGGTTATGCTCAGAGTTCTGTTGAAACAACTACAGTACACGAGCAAAAAGCCCGTATGACAACCAAACAGAGAATTCAGCTAAAGCCCTTTGAATCATTGAGTGTCATTGATACCGATGAAAACAGGTCTTATGTATTCCGGAACGGAAAATGGGAAACAGAGTTTTCAGATACTGAAATAATGGCTGCTCAAAAGCATCAACAAGCCATAAAAAATACTAACGCCAGCTGGAAGGAATTTGATGAAATGTCACGCCCTGTTGATGCTAACACATCCAAAAACCCGGCACTTTCAACTAATTCTACTACTACTGCAGTTGGTGCGCCTTTCTATTATCAGGCAACTGATGCAAAGGAGTTTTACCAGAACGGAGCCAATATAAAAATACCCGATGGCAAGCAGATTTGTTTTTTAAAGGTCTATTTCGAGAACACGCCTGAATCAAATGATGTAAGTTTAGATGGCAGTAAGGCGCACAAAATTTTAAGTGATAAAGTGGTGAGTTTCAGGAATTTTGAAAGCGGTCTTGCTTCGATAAGCTTTGAGCAAAATGGTATAAAGAGAATCAGTACCGGGAATAATGAAATATTGGGAATTCTGTTGGCTTATACGGATTAATTATTAATACATCTGGTATTTTCTTTTATTGAATTCTCTTTAGGGCGTGGCATACATTCCTAGGATAATTATCATTTATTTTCCTGAATGTCTGGTTAAAAGTAGATTTAGAATTGAAGCCACAATCAAAACCTAAAGTAAGGAGTGTGTATTTCCCAACAATCGGCTGTTATGGCCATTTCCTAAAAGGCTTCTGTGAGTAGGCCGTTGATATAATCGTAGAAGTGTTTTTGTTCAAACGGGTTAGTTAACTGCAATAAGATATTCCGATGAATACTGAGTATTTCAGCTAAATCATCTAAAAAACAAAAAGCACTTCCTTTCGGAAGTGCTTTTCTTTATAATCTACTTAATATAAATTAAGCGATGATTTCAGTTACCTGACCAGCACCTACGGTACGTCCACCTTCACGAATCGCGAAACGAAGACCTTTATCCATAGCGATGGCATTGATTAATTTCACTTCGATAGTGATGTTATCACCAGGCATAACCATTTCCACACCTTCTGGAAGAGTAATCTCACCAGTTACGTCGGTTGTACGGAAATAGAATTGAGGACGGTATTTGTTAAAGAATGGAGTGTGACGACCACCTTCTTCTTTGCTCAATACGTAAACCTCTGCTTTGAAGTGTGCATGTGGTTTCACTGAACCTGGTTTACAGATAACCATACCGCGTTTGATATCGGTTTTCTCAATACCACGAAGCAATAAACCTACGTTATCACCAGCTTCACCACGGTCAAGGATTTTACGGAACATCTCAACACCAGTAACAACTGATTTTAAGTTTTCTGCACCCATACCAAGGATTTCAACTTGCTCACCAGAGTTGATGATACCTGTTTCGATACGACCTGTTGCTACAGTACCACGACCTGTGATAGAGAACACGTCTTCAACCGGCATCAAGAATGGTTTGTCAGTTGCACGAGCTGGAAGTGGAATAAATGAATCTACTGCGTCCATCAATTGCTCAATAGTTGCAACCCATTTTGGTTCGCCGTTCAAGCCACCAAGAGCTGAACCTTGAATTACCGGGATATTATCACCATCATATTTATAGAATGATAACAAATCACGGATTTCCATTTCAACTAGTTCTAATAACTCAGGGTCATCAACCATATCCACTTTATTCATGAATACAACTAATTGAGGTACACCTACCTGACGAGCCAAAAGAATGTGCTCGCGTGTTTGTGGCATTGGACCATCAGTAGCCGCTACAACAAGGATAGCGCCGTCCATTTGGGCAGCACCAGTAACCATGTTTTTCACGTAGTCAGCGTGACCTGGACAGTCAACGTGAGCATAGTGACGGTTTACTGTTTGATATTCTACGTGCGCAGTGTTAATGGTAATACCACGCTCTTTTTCTTCTGGTGCGTTGTCAATTGATGAGAAATCTCTTTTCTCTGCCAAACCTTTCTCTGAAAGTACCTTTGTGATGGCAGCTGTCAAAGTTGTTTTACCGTGGTCAACGTGACCAATAGTGCCGATGTTTACGTGAGGCTTACTACGGTCAAAATTCTCTTTTGCCATGATTATTGAAGTCTAAATATTAGATTTATTACAAAATTATTAAAATTCACTTTGATGAGCCTTCCTGCAGAACTGTTAGATTAAACTTGTCAGGTTTCCTGGTTACGAAAGAAAACTCTTAAAATTAAACTTACTAGAACTCAAAATCAGATAATTACAAATCACAACTCCTTTTACAACATATCTTAATTCTGATTCTAATAGAAAAGAAAGTAATTCATTGCTGATTGCTTTCTTAAACAAAAAACTGCTCTTTCAAAGCTAGAGCCTTCAAGCAGGATTGAACTGCCGACCTCTTCCTTACCAAGGAAGTGCTCTACCACTGAGCTACGAAGGCATTCTTAAAAAAGCGATAGATACATCTATCACTCACAGAGCGGGAGACGGGTCTCGAACCCGCCACCTATAGCTTGGAAGGCTATCGCTCTACCAAATGAGCTACTCCCGCTGATAATTCACTAATTCGTGATTAGCTAATTCACGATTAATAATGGTGGGGGCGGATGGATTCGAACCACCGTAAGCGTAAGCTAGCAGATTTACAGTCTGCCCCATTTGGCCACTCTGGTACACCCCCGATTATTTCCCTATGTCATTCAGAAACCTTATCAAAGAACGTTACGTTCCGAATGGGAGTGCAAAATTAAGTTCTTTTTTTTAATTGTCAAATATTCACTCACAAAAAAATGATTTCTTTTTTATTTTTTTTCAAGGCCTTCTCTTTTCAACAAAAAAAACGGCAAAAACCGCCAGTTTTTGCCATTTTTCTTTCTGTCCGTTTTTTATAACCTTATCCCGACAGTCCAGGCCTGAAGTCCTGCTGTATTCTTTTGGTTCGACTTAAATAGCTCGCCCACATCATATCGACCAAAAAATGTAATACCTCTTCTCTTTCCAATTTCTGCAGTAAGACCATAGCGGAAATCATTAAGTCCGTAATTGTCCCGGTCAATTTCTTTTTTGTTGCTATCACCATACTTTAATTTACGATAGCTGCCAACTCTATAACCAATATAGCCCCCGAAACCTATTTTCAGTTTAGCCTCTTCAAAGCCAAAGTTCAACATGACAGGTAAATTCAGACTTGTAACCACCAGTTTGCTTTTGTTGAGGTCTTTATTGGCTACTAAAAACTCTACCTGCTCGGTGCTATGGTCGATATACTTGTTATCTTCAAACATAAAGTTGTTCCAGGATATTTCAGGGCCATAGCTCAGCGCTAAATCCACCTGTTTACCATTAATCAATGTCGCATTTCTGCGGAATGATAAAGCGATGAACCGAGAACTCCAAGTTTGTAAGGTAGGCACCGCTGACGGCCCCTTAGCCCAGTTATTGAGCCCCAGATAGAATCCGAAGTCAGTACGGGAAAAGAATCTGCCATCATTGCTCTTTTTCTTAGGTTTTGTATAGTTATTGTCATTGTTATCATCATCGTCATCATCGTTCCTGTTTGAACGGCTCCAATGGTCATTATTACCGTCTCTCAGGGTATCTCTCCTGCTCATCTGGTCTCTGGCATCTCTTGCTACAATCTTGATATTTCTGCCATCGCTGGCAACTATCAGAATAGTATCCTGCTTTGCGCCGTTCTGCTCTAATAAGATTAGAGCTTTTTTGCGTTCTGACGAATCTACACCGATGCTTTTCAAGACATTTTCCAGATTCAGATTACGGGGTAATTCAAAATCCTTTTTGCTCGATGTATAAACAGTCACGCGTTTCTTTACACCCCTATCCGTGAATTCTACAATTGTAGTGTCTTGTTTATAAGATGCCTTTACCGAAATCCCTCCTAACAGCAGCAAGAGGATAAGTCCAAGTCTTTTCATTATTTTTATTCTTATTAATTATTTCTATTGAATTATTACTACTCTCTTTTTTGTATTCTGCCT
>CALRLS020000407.1:0-5230 GCA_943368815.1 Cyanobium sp. NIES-981 | reverse complement strand
CAGAACCTAACATTTACAATAAAACAATTAACACCTCGGCTTTTCATGACGACGCGCTTGGAATACATTAGTAATCAATAATGTCGTTGCTTATTGACTAAATACAAAACTTAAGAAAGCGAAAGAGATTTAACCATTCTTATTACTTTTTTGCCATATTTCTTAGATATTTACAATTCATTTATTGCCCAGTGCAATTTTGGCAACGTTCCCGATAACGTTTGCATAAAAATATCATTTGGCACTAAATATTTTCTATCAAAATAATAGGTACTTTTACCTTTCTATAAAAGTATACTATTCAATAACCATCTATTAAGCATATACCTTGAATTCACTAGCGCACACGGTCTTTGAAAAAACATTAGTTGCCGATAACGAACTACCCTGGGAAGTAGTAGACGATAAAATAAAGCGTAAAATCATGTCTTATTCCAAAGACCTGATGCTCGTAAAAGTGGCTTTCATCAAAGGCGGTATCGGAGCTACTCACAAGCATCCACATCTGCAAATCAGCTATATTGCCAGCGGTATCTTCGAAATCACTATTAATGATGAAACCAAAACGCTGAAAGAAGGTGATGTATATTTTGTACCATCTGATGTATTGCACGGGGCTGTTTGTGAAGAAGATGGTGTGCTGATAGATGTATTTAATCCAATGCGGGAAGATTTTATTCAACAATAAACCCCCACTCCTATGAAATTATCATTATTCACCATCTGTTTTTCTTTGGTTGGTTTCTATGCGTTTAGCCAGTACAATCCTGAAAAACCTGATTTGATGCAGGGGAAATTCTACACCGACGAACAGGCTGTAAAAGTACATGAAGATTTAGCTAAACAGTATACCGATAAAAAAAGCTGGGAGAAACACGCCTCACTTATACGAAAGGGTATTCTGGAAGGTTCAGAGCTGAATAAACTGAAATTGAGAAAACCTACAAATATTACCATACACAGCAAAAAGGAATTAAATGGATATAGTGTTGAAAACGTTTCGTTTCAGAGTTTAGAAGGTATTTATGTAACTGGCAATCTATACCGCCCACTGAGCCATACCGGAAAAATGGCAGGTATTCTATGCCCACATGGCCACGGACAAGACCCACGGTTCAAAGAATATACCCAACAGCGGTGTGCTACACTTGCACGTATGGGTGCAACAGTATTTGCCTATGACATGATCGGTATGGGAGATTCAAAACAATGCGACCACAAAATTCCGAAGGCTGTTAAAGTGCAACTCGCTAATGGGGTGGCAGCTTTAGATTTTCTATTGAGTTTACCCAATATAGATAAAAATAGAATAGGCATGACCGGAGAGTCTGGCGGTGGTACACAAACTTTTCTACTAGCTGCTATTGACCAGAGAATTAAAGTATCAGTGCCTGTGGTGATGGTATCAGGTTATTTCTTTGGTGGCTGTATTTGCGAGAGTGGTATGCCTGTTCACAAACGCCCTACCCATACGACCACAAACGTTGAAATAGCAGCCTTAGCCGCCCCGCGCCCAATGATTATGATTTCGGATGGTGGAGACTGGACAAAAAATACACCGGACTTAGAATACCCGTTCATTAAAAGAATCTATTCATTCTATGGCGCCGAAAATCAATTGGAAAATGTGCATTTGCCTAATGAAAAACATGATTATGGTATCTCAAAACGTCTGGCAGCTTATGATTTTCTGGCGAAACATCTGAAACTCGACATTAATAAAGTAAAGGTAAACGGCAAAGTGGACGAAAGCACAAACACAGTATTGACTGCCGCAGATTTAAAAGTATTTGATGATAAACACCCTATACCTGCCAATGCCCTGTCGGGTGATGAAGCAGTGATGAAATTGTTAAATTAAGCCGCTGATGAAAAAAACACTTTCAATCCTGATGGCACTATTGGTCTGGGCGTGTAATAATGATAAAAAGACCGGCGAAACACAAAAAACTATGAAATCGGAAGAGACTTTTGGTTATGATTATGATTTTCTGAAAAAACACAAAGAAGTAGTGCTATTGGAACAGGACAGCATGAAAGTAGCAATTGTAGCAGACTATCAGGCACGTGTAATGACAAGTTCTGCTAAGGGCATGGATGGATTTAGCTATGGCTGGATTAACCACGATGTCATTGCGTCGGGCAAATACACCCCACACATGAATGCCTTTGGCGGAGAAGAACGTTTCTGGTTTGGTCCGGAGGGCGGTCAGTATTCAGTATTCTTTAAAAAAGGGACTACGTTTGACTTTGCTAACTGGCAAACTCCTGCAGAAATAGATACGGTCTCTTATGATTTGGTTGAAAAACAAGCCAATAAAGCGATTTTCACGAAATACATGGAACTGAAAAACTATTCAGGCACGAAATTCAAAGTAAACCTGAATCGTGAAATCAGTTTATTGAACACGTCCGATGCTGAAAAAATCTTAGGCGTTTCACTAAAAGACCTTGAATGGGTAGGCTATCAAACCAAAAATGTATTGAAAAACATTGGAACCGCAGACTGGGATAAGTCAAAAGGGGTGCTGTCAATATGGCTTTTGGGTATGATGAAGGCCTCGCCTCAAAATACAATCATTATCCCTTATCAATCAGGTAAGGCCGATCAGATTAACGATTCGTATTTTGGCAAAATACCAGCAGAAAGATTGATAAAGAAAGATGATATTCTGTTTTTCAAAGCCGATGCGCAATCAAGAGGTAAAATCGGTGTTCCGCCACAAGCCTTGAAACCAATAGCAGGCAGCTATGATGCTGAAAATAAAATTCTGACAATTGTTCAGTTTGATTATAAGGGCGAAACCGACTACGTAAACTCCATGTGGGAGATACAGAAAAATCCCTACAAAGGCGATGCCATTAATGCCTATAACGATGGCAAGAATGATTCAGGCTCACAAATGGGGCAGTTCTATGAATTAGAAACTTCTTCGCCCGCCATTGCTTTAAAACGTAATGAAAGCCTTACACATACGCAACGGACATTCCATTTTGAGGGAGCGGAAAACACCTTAAATGCTATCAGCAAAAAGCTATTAGGCATCAATTTATCAGAAGTACCTAAACTCTAACAAGACCCGTGTGATAAATTTTTAACATGAAAAAATACAAAATACTATACCTGTTGAGTAAAATTAAAGTATATTATCCCTACGGGATACAGATATTAGAAAAACTTATTCTTACTACCGATATATCGTCCCTACGGGACTTAAGAATATCCCGTGGGGATGTTATATCGGTAGAAAAAATAACTAAAATAGCTCCTAAGTCCCGCAGGGACGGTATATTAAACCCTTTGAATATATTTTATCAAACGGCTATACTATTACTTTTTTGCATCACAAGTTTTAGCTACGCGCAAGCTGACAAAACCCTGTGGTATAAAAAACCGGCACAGTATTTCGAAGAAAGCCTCGTGCTTGGCAATGGGAAACTAGGCGCTACGGTTTTTGGTGGTGTACAGTCTGACAAGATTTACCTGAACGATGCCACTTTGTGGTCAGGTGAACCTGTGAATCCTGATATGAATCCGGAAGCCTATAAAAATATTCCGGCTATCAGAGAAGCATTAAAGAATGAAGATTATCAATTAGCAGATAAACTCTACCGGAAAATACAAGGCAAGTATTCAGAATCCTTTGCGCCATTGGGTACGATGTATATCAATTTCGGGCATGGAGACACCCGGCAAAACTACTACCGTGAACTGAATATCGGTGATGCTGTATCAAAAACCACCTATGAAATAGATGGTGTAAAATATGCAAGAGAGTATTTTGTGTCTCATCCCGACCAGGTTATGGTGATTAAACTCAATAGTAATAAGCCCGGAATGCTAAACTTTGACCTAAAGTTTAATAGCCAATTGAAAAATAAGGTTTCAGGTACTGCTGATCTTCTGACCGTAAGCGGCTATGCTCCTGTAAAAGCAACGCCCAATTATGTAAATATACCTGATGCCGTTGTATTTGATGAAAACAAAGGAACCCGGTTCAGCACCCTGATTAAAATCAAAAATATTGTCGGTGGCTCAATAGTCAATACCGACAGCACTGTTGGCATCAAAGACGGAACAGAAGCCCTTATTTTTGTATCAATTGCCACAAGTTTTAATGGTTTTGATAAAAACCCTGCTACTGAAGGCTTGGATAATCAGTCAATAGCATTGACTAATCTGAACAAAGCTTTTGCCAAAACCTATACCCAGTTAAAACAGGCACATATCAAAGATTACCAGACTTTTTTCAATAGGGTTAATTTAAATCTGGGTACTTCTCAAGCCCCTGTTTTACCTACTGATGAGCGATTAAGACGCTATGCTGAGGGTAAAGAGGACAAAGTTCTAGAAGTATTATATTTTCAGTACGGTCGCTATTTGTTAATCAGCAGTTCTCGTACCCAAGGTGTACCTGCCAACTTGCAGGGCATCTGGAACCCCTATATGCGGCCGCCCTGGAGTAGTAATTATACAACCAATATTAATGCTGAAGAAAATTATTGGCTGGCAGAAAACACCAACCTATCCGAAATGCACGCTCCCCTTCTAGGTTTTATCAAAAACGCTTCCGAAACCGGAAAGATTACTGCTAAAACTTTCTATGGAGTAAACGGCTGGACGGTAGCACATAACTCTGATATATGGGCAATGAGCAATCCGGTAGGCGATTTTGGCAAAGGAGACCCTGTTTGGGCTAACTGGACAATGGGTGGTACCTGGTTAAGTACTCATTTATGGGAGCACTATATTTTTACGAAAGATGTTAATTTTCTTAAAAATGAAGCCTACGACCTGATGCGCGGAGCAGCACAGTTCTGTTTAGAGTGGATGATTGAAGATAAAAACGGGCATCTGATTACGTCTCCTTCTACCTCTCCTGAAAACAAATATATCAATTCGGCAGGCTATAAAGGAGCAACGCTCTACGGAGGTACTGCCGACCTTGCCATGATAAGAGAGTGTTTTGAACAAACCATTAAAGCATCTAAAATACTGAATACCGATGTAGAATTCAGAACTAAACTCGAACAGGCATTGGTCAAATTATACCCTTACCAGATTGGCACAAAAGGCAATCTTCAGGAATGGTACTACGACTGGGAAGATGAAGATCCTAAACACCGTCACCAGTCTCATTTATTTGGTTTGTTTCCGGGCAACCATATTACACCTGAAAAAACACCTTTATTGGCTGATGCCTGTCGTAAAACTCTGGAAATTAAAGGT
>CALRLS020000406.1:0-5261 GCA_943368815.1 Cyanobium sp. NIES-981 | reverse complement strand
CTGTGTATCGGTATTGCCTGAACAGATAACAAAAAAATCAGTAATTGCGTTTTTTACATTTCTTAAATCCATCACAACTATATTGGCCGCTTTTTTCTCTAACATGCCTTGTACTACTAAGCGACTTAACTCTTCACCTTGAAGTTCTTTATTTTTTCGTACCATCTTTTAATTTTGCATGAAATATGCCGTTTCGGGTGCCTTTTGAAAGCTGATTTGCCGGCATAATTCAGAATATTTGATTATTTGTTAACTAAATATAAGTATTATTCACTATAATATATTGATATTTCCCAGTCAAAACGCTAAATTAATAAAAAATTGCACAATTTTCAGCCCAAAACATTATTTCTTGGCAAAAATCTCGTTTATCTGCCAACTTGTCATTCTACTAACGACATTGCCGCAGAAAAAATTCAAAAGGGATTAACTTTTGAAGGGACAATAGTCATTACTTCTGACCAAACTGCCGGACGTGGACAAAGAGGCAACAACTGGGAAACACTACCCGGACAAAATATTACGATGTCTGTCATATTAAAGCCTGATTTTCTACCCGTCACTTCACAATTCAGTCTGAACATCGCCATCTCCTTAGGAGTATACGAGTTTTTGAGCAAATATGTTGCAGAAAATTTAAGCATTAAATGGCCCAATGATATTTATGTAGGCAATAGAAAAATAGTAGGTATGCTATTAGAAAACACCATTTCAGGCAATCGGCTGAGCTACACTATTGCAGGTATTGGGGTGAATATCAATCAGTTAAGCTTTAGTAACGATAGAATCATCTCTTTAAGATTAGCTACCCGGCAGGATGAATATGACCTCGAAAAGCTGATAGAAGAACTATGCGTTTGTCTTGAAAAATATTATCTGCAATTAAAAAACGGCCATGCTGCCACTCAGAAAAAACAATACCTGCAACACCTCTATCGCTTTGAAGAAACCCATTACTTCACCAGCAATGGCAACCGATTTTTAGGAAAAATAGTAGACATCGCCAATAGCGGCCAATTGATGCTTGCAATTGATGGTGAGGTGCAGTATTTTGATTTTAAGGAGATTTCGTTTGAAATTGAGTGAAATAGTCTGAACTCTGATTTAACTGATTGATATGATTACACTGATTACCTAAAAGAATGAATTTTCTTATTTGATTCTTAGTATGATATTCATAAATGAATCATCTGAAAATCAATAAAATCAGGTAAATCAAAGTTCAGACAAAATAAGGCTTCAACCTATCCAATATCTCATCAGGGCAGCTTGTCAGGCGGTTAGTTGCCATTTTTACGAATACCAGCGTAGTTTCTCCGGTATGTAGTAAAACATTCTCTTCGTTGTAAATCTCATAAAAGAATACGATACGCATGCGGGGCATTTCTTTAATAATAACCCTGATTGTTATAAGGTCATCGTACTTGGCGGGTTGCAGGTATTTGCAATGGCACTCATATACGGGCATCATCACCCCCATTTCTTCCAATGTACGGTAGCGAAGACCCAATGAACGCAGCGCCTCTACCCGACCGATTTCATACAAACGTGGATAATGTCCATAGTACATATACCCCATCTGGTCGATGTCGGCATAGCGAATGCGGTAAGGCCAGTCAAACTGATACATTAGCGGATTTTTGCTTTGTTGAGTGCCTCATGATACATATGTGCGTAGTTCAGGTGTTCTTCGTAAGATTCAGCAAAATTATGATAACCTGAAAAATCTTCTTTCGCACAAAAATAAATGTATTTGTGGCGTTCGTAATTCAAAACTGCATCTAAAGCCACGGGCTCAGGCAAAGCTATTGGTCCCGGAGGTAAGCCTGTATTGAGATAAGTATTATACGGAGACCTGAAAACCAGGTGTTTTTCCATGATACGTTTCAAAGCAAAATCTCCCAGGCCAAATTTCACCGTAGGGTCAGACTGCAAAGGCATATTAGTAGCCAGACGATTGATATACAAACCAGCCACTCGCGGCATTTCGTCTTTCTTATTGGTTTCAGATTGAATGATGGATGCCATTATTCCCACCTCTATCGGAGTCATATTGATTGACTTTGCTTTTTGCAGTTTTTCGTCTGTCCAGTAGTTTTTATACTCATCGTGCATTCTGTCTAATAATTTATCCGGCGTGGTCGTCCACCGCACAAAATAAGTATTCGGCAAAAACATGCACATAATAGTAGTAGTATCGAAACCATACTTGGCACATACTTCACTGTCTTTGAGTCTTTCTAATAATTCCTCATTACTGAATTCAAAACGGCTACCTATTTTCTTGATTAAATCTGATTTCAGACGGATATTATTAAAGGTCAGCCTCACATCGTCCTGCTGGCCTCTTTTCAGTTTTGAGATTAACTCCTTATTACTCGTATTGGGTTTGATTTCATAGCGCCCCGGCTTCACGTTTTCTGGATATTTCATCCATTTAGACAAAAACTGAAATGAAATTTCGTCATGAATCATTCTATATTTATGTAAAGAATCTACTACATTTTTGTAGGTTCCTCCGCTTGGGACATACAAAACAAAAGTTTTTTCGCCTTTTACATTCAGGTTTGAGCTACTTGCTACCTGCCAGAAATAAAAAGATAATGTTGCAACAACGGTTGTTACAATTACGAGTGCATAGGCAATGAGTTTTCTTTTTTTAAGCATATCACTATTTCAAATTTTGTATGATACTCTCTAAGCTATGTTTGGTTTGCTCTCCGGACACCATGTTTTTCAGGGTGAGTTCTCCTGTTGCCATTTCTTCTGAACCAATTACGCAAACATACGGAATTTTTTTACGGTCGGCATACTCAAATTGTTTTCTTAATTTGGCATGATCCGGATAAATCTCGGCCTTAATACCTGCATCGCGCAGTTTTTTCAGGAGTGGCAATGTATACGCTTCGGCCTCGGCATCAAAGTTGGTTAACAATACCTGAGTTGTAACACCCTGATTATCACCAAATAGCGCCAGTTCTTCCATTACATCATAAATGCGGTCAACGCCTAATGAAATACCTACACCCGACAGTCCCGGTAAACCGAATGTTCCAGTCAGGTCGTCATAACGGCCACCGCCTGATATACTACCCATCTGCACACCATTGGCTTTTACTTCAAAAATGGCTCCGGTATAATAACTCAATCCTCTTGCAAGGGTAATATCTAATTGAATTTTAGGGTTCGACAAACCAAAAGTATCAACCAGACTCCATACTTTTTCTATTTCTTCCACTCCCTTCCAGCCTGTTTCTGAATCTTTTAACCATGCTTTCAATCCGCTCAATACTTCTGCGGTATTGCCTTGCAAAGTAAAAATCGGTTGCAGTTTTTCAATTACTTCTTCCGAAAAGCCTCTTTCTCGCAATTCATCTTCAACTTTCTCTTTCCCTATCTTATCCAGTTTATCAATCGCAACTGTCAAAGGCACTTCACTACCTTTCATACCGATGGTTTCGGCAATGCCTGACAATATCTTGCGGTTATTGACTTTTATTGTAAAATCTGCAATACCCAGGTTCTGAAAAATTTCATGTAACATCAATACAATCTCGGCCTCACATATCAAAGAATCTGTTCCTACTACATCGGCATCACATTGATAAAACTCACGGTAACGTCCCTTTTGCGGACGGTCGGCACGCCAGACAGGTTGTATCTGATAACGTTTAAACGGAATAGCCAGTTCGTTACGATTCATTACTACATAACGTGCAAAAGGCACAGTTAAATCATAACGCAAACCTTTCTCTGAAATTTTATGTGTCAGTTTTTTAGCGCCTTCGTCCAAATCTTTCTGGCTTAAATCTTTTGAGAAATCGCCGGAGTTTAAAACCTTAAAAAGCAACTGGTCGCCCTCATCGCCATATTTGCCCATCAATACATTCAGGGTTTCAAGGCTTGGGGTTTCTAAAGGCTGAAATCCGAATTTTTGAAAAGTTTGCTTGATAGTATCAAAAATAAAGTTTCGTTTTACCATCACCGATGGCCCAAAATCACGTGTTCCTCTAACTAAACCGGGCTTACTCATTTGTCTTTTGTAGGTGTATTAATATTTCCAGAAATTTTCTGCCACAAAATTAGCGGAAAAAACTCATTGTTAATTGTTAAATATTAATTGAATTTCTTAACTTTGCACCCTGATTTGGAATCATAGCCTTTGCAGGCGATATTAAAATATAATTTTTAAATTCCTCTCTGCCCTTTTTGTAGGGTTATTGAGAATAAAATACCTAAAAAAATGGCAGTAACACAGTTAAAACGTAAGGCAAAAAGAAACCAGGCAATAGCGAAAAACAGAATAGCTGAAATCAAACGTTTATCTTTAAAAGTAGATATTCAACGTGTTGATGCTGAGGCGTTGAAAGCAGATTTTGCAAAATAATACGTATTTTGTTTTTGCTACAAACAGAAAGAGACGCCCTAAAGCGTCTCTTTCTGTTTGTAATCCAGATTCTGTTGCTTTGGTCTCTCTAAATTCATCTGATAGAGAAGCAGTAAAAATTAAAGCACTTTGTTATTGAGACAGACAATAATATGCAGAAAACGTCAAAACTTCTATTTCACCAACGGTTACGAAATCAATACTTATAATTTTATCCGGCTTTTAAGCTATTTTTTCGGCTGACATATTTAAATTCCGTCGCCCAAACAAACCCTTCAACCGTTGTGTCCTCACAAATCAAAAATACTATCTTTACAAAAAGAACTTTCTAAATGAAATTAAGTCAAAAAATTGTAAAAGCAAGAAAACAGAAAGGATTTACACAAGAGAAATTAGCAGAATTATCTAAGCTGACAGTTCGCACTATTCAACGAATTGAAAGTGGTGAAAGCATTCCAAGAACCTTTACAATGAAAGTAATAGCTGAAGTTCTGGATATTAGATTTGAGGAACTGCTGACAGATAAAGATGATGCCAGTTTACATAATTTTAAAGATTCTCCACAAATTTCTGTCGACAACGACAGCAAACATTTCCTAAAAGTGCTTTGTCTTTCCTGTTTTAGCTATCTGGTGATTCCTTTTATTCATTTTCTTATACCGACCCATCTTCTTAAAAAATCAAATGAAACGAATCCGGCAATTATTGCATTTGCAAAAAAAATGATACGGATTCAATTATACTGGAAAGTTAGTCTTTGTCTTTTGCTTTTGGGTACACTGGCTTATAATTTAACAATGGTTGCATATTTTCAAAAATCTTACCTGTTAAATTATCTTGTACCCCTTTTTATCATGTATTTTATCAATGCAAT
>CALRLS020000405.1:0-5284 GCA_943368815.1 Cyanobium sp. NIES-981 | reverse complement strand
GCTTACAATGGTACTATCAATGGGGTAGGTGGACAGAATCATAATGCAGCCCGCGCTTTTGCAGATCAGGGAAGAATTCTTCCGGGTACTGCTGCATTTGATGCCGCCAAAGAACAATTGATTAAAACACAAGGTCTGAGCGGTGCGGGTATTTTCAGCCGTTGCGGTCTGAAACATATCGAAGGAATGTATGATTTAAGCACGCTTCTGAAAGTAGTGAATGTACAGGTAGGAGCCAACTACCGAAGATATTATCTGGACACTCAGGGAACATTATTTGACGATAAAGATAAAAACCTGACTAATGATGAATACGGCGCCTTTATTCAGGCATCAAAATCCCTTATGAATAATAAACTGAAAATTACGCTTTCAGGCCGTTATGATAAAAACGAAAACTTCGTTGGTCGTTTTACTCCAAGAGCTTCAGCGGTATTCTCACCAAATGAGAATAACCATTTCAGAGCATCATATCAGACAGGCTTCCGTAATCCTGTTATCGGTGACCAATACATTAAACTGAATGTTGGGCCAATCATTATTTTGGGTGGCGCTCCTGTAAACTCAGTAGGTATGGGTGCTTATGAAAACTCATTTACTGTAGCATCGGTAAGTGCTTTTGGTGGTGCAGCAGGTGCACAACTGGCACAGGGTGTGCCGTTCCCGACAGCAGTTGCGAATCATAAAGACAAGCTGGTGAAATCGAATGTACCTTATATCCAACCTGAAAAAGTACAAAGCTTTGAAATTGGTTACAAAGGGGTGTTCAGCCAGAAAGTATTGTTTGATATCAACTATTACTATAGCCAGTACAAAGATTTTATCATCAATACAGTTGTTATCCGTCCTGACAGCCCGGTTCTTTTAGCTGATGGTTCAGTTAATCCGGCTGCCGCAGGAGATATTCTGGGTGGTAAGACACAAGCATTTCAGTTATATACCAATGCAAAAGATAAGGTGTCTATTCAGGGTGTAAGCGCAGGTTTATCTTATTTGTTCCCTAAGAACTACCGACTGAATACCAATGTAACCTGGACGGATTTCAACCTGATGGATGCAAACCCAAGTAATATTCCAGCGTTTAATACACCAGCCTGGAAAACCAATGTAGTATTCAGCAATGCAAAACTGACTGATAAATTAGGCTTTAGCGTGGCATGGCATTGGCAAACTGCTTTTGACTGGTATGGTACATTTACATCTAATTTCCCGGGCCGAATCAATGCTTATAGTTTGTTAGATGCACAGGTAAGTTATAAAATACCTGCCATCAAATCTATTATCAAACTGGGTGCATCAAATCTGACTAACCAGTATATCGTTCAGGCTTACGGTTCTCCGGCTGTTGGCGGTTTATACTATTTGAGTCTCAATTTTGATGAGTTATTAAGATAGAATATATAATAGGCATTAATTATGCTAATGATTTAATTAATGCCTATTGGAATGATTTAAAAGCCTGATAGTGAATGATTAGAAAAGCATTAAGAAATAGTAATAATTGACAGTGAAATTTTTAATAGCCTGAAAACATTTCGATTTTTGTAGACCCAAACCCAATAAAAGAAAAGTAGATTTGGAGTTTATAAAAAAACACTACGTAATTAAAGAGTATGAACACAATTAATTCAGTATTAATCAACCCTTTTTCTCCAAAGCACAGTTTTGAAGAGAAGCTTTTCTTCTGGCTGCGTTTTGGAGTATTAGGATGCTTTGTGGGGCATGGTTTCTGGGGTCTTGTTCTGAAGAAAGGCTGGTTACCATTCTTTAAGGTTTTCTTTATTAACGAGCCGATTGCTTACAATTTTATGCCACTCATTGGCACAATGGATATTCTGATTGGTATTATCGTATTTATTTATCCTAACAGAGCATTGTTGCTTTGGGCTGCTTTCTGGACAGTATTTACAGCCTTGCTGCGTCCATCAGCAAGCATGGGTATGTCAGAATTCTTTGAGCGGGCAGGTAATTTCGGAATACCGATTCTTTTCTTGTTGCTCTATGGTTTTCCGGCGGTGGGTGAGAATTGGTGGTCAAAATTGAGACTCTTAAAATCTGTGTCATTTCAGCAGGGTAATATGATAGAATGGGTATCGCGCCTGAGTTTATTCAGCCTGCTGGCCGGACATGGCGGTCTTGCAGTATTTATGAATCACCCGGTTTTAATAAAAAACATGACCGGCATCGGTTTACCAATGACAGGTACCAACCTGCAGATTTTTGGCTTGTTCGAAATCGCACTCGGGTTTCTGGTATTATTGAAACCCCGCATTCCGGGACTATTACTGTTCATTTGTTTATATAAACTTGGATTTGAATTGCTTTTCCCGATTGTGGGTACAGCAAAAGATATTTTTGAAACAATAGAGCGTATGGGCGATTACGTACTGCCTTTGATTCTTATAGAATATTATCGCTCTAAATACTATAGTCAAACCAATAATCAATCAATGGCCGTTTAACCCATTAATCTATAAAACCTGAACAATGACCTTAAAAGTGGAAAATACCCCGAAACAGCAAGTACTTTCGCAGAATATGCGGGTGTTGGCTTTTATTCTATGTACTGTCAGCTACGCATTCGGAGGTACTGTTTCCACCCTGATGTCGGTTTATTTGCCTGTGGCTATTCCCGAACTACTCAATGAGAAGGTATCGGAGGCTCGTTTGGGTGAGGTAGGGGCTTACATCAGTGCAACGTCATTGTATGGCTGGATGATTGGAGGAATTTTATTCGGAATAATAAGCGATAAAATCGGGCGTAAGAAAGTATTGGTGATTGTGACGGCGTTGTATGGCCTGGCAACTTTATTGACAGTCTTTGTGCCGAACTGGTATACGCTAATGGTATATCGCTTTTTTTCGGGCATGGGAGTAGGAGGTGTATTATTGGTATCAACCGTCTATATCTCTGAAATATGGATTGAGAAAACCCGACCTATAATGGTGGGGATTCTGGCAGTTGCTTTTCCCTTAGGCATTGTGGCATCGGGCGGATTAAGCAAACTTTTTTCAGAATGGCGTAATGCTTTCTGGATTGGGCTGATACCTATCGCAGCGGCAATACTGATAGCATTATTATTGCCGGAGTCGCCTAAATGGAAAAATCTTAAGAATGTCGAGAAATCATCGTCCGGTGATTTATTTAATGAAGCGTATCGCCCGAATCTGATAAAAGGTTCTTTTATTTTCGGAGCAGTGCTAATAGGTTTATGGGGGATATTTTCATGGCTACCAACCTGGATACAAACCTTATTGCCTGCCGGAGAAAGCGGACAGCAGGAGAGAAGTATCACCATGATGTTGTTAGGATTAGGAGGTATCGCAGGAGGCGTTTTATCAGGCTTCCTGATTCGCGCCCTCGGTAACCGGAAAACATTGATGCTGACATTTATAGGTGTAATAGGTGCCTGTTGTCTTTTATTTTTAACAAACAAAAGTTTCAGCCCGATTATTTATGCTGAAACAGCCCTGCTGACCTTATGCTTTGGCATTAGTCAGGGTTCTTTATCGAGTTATATACCCGAATTATTTCCGACTATTATCAGAGCTTCTGCCACAGGGTTCTGCTTTAATGTAGGACGTTTTTTCACGGCAACATCTGTATTTTTTGTGGGAGCATTAGTAACGGCGTTCGGTGGCTTCGGTAATGCTTTGTTAGCGTTTTCATCCACGTTTATTGTGGCTTTGATTTTGGCCTATTTTAGTAAGGATAAGGAAGGAAACCTCATGAATTCATAATTTAAAAGCATATGTCTTATATAGATTTACCCGATAATGCAGTAGGAATGCGAGGTCTGATGGCTTTTCGTCCACATCTCGCTCCTTATTTAGGGGCTTTTACAGAAGGAATTTTATGTATTGAAGAAGGCCTGACGAAAGCCGAGCGCGAAATTATAGGCACCCTGGTATCAAAACTGAATGATTGCCAGCTATGTGAGGGCGTGCATGGGGCAGTAGCGGCTTGTTATCTGGATGATAACGAAGCCTTGATAGAACAAATCAAAGAAGATTATGAAAATGCACCGATTTCGGACAAACTGAAGGCCCTGCTGTCAATTGCTGCCAGTGTACAAAAAGGCGGCAAGTATGTGAAAGAGAGCCAGATAAAAAGAGCGAGGGAATTAGGTGCAACAGATATAGAAATACATGATACAGTGATTATAGCAGCCACTTTCTGTTTTTTCAACCGATATTTGGATGGACTGGGAATCGCTCCTATTGAAGACCCGGAGATTTTTCGTCAGAGAGGGAAAATGATTGCAGATGGTCTTGGATACACACCCAAAAAGTAAAACAAATATTAAAATTATTTAAGAGATAATACAATGGCATATATCAAACTTCCTGAAGAAGAACTATTACCGGGTATCAGAGGCTTAATGGCTTTTCGGCCTGATACGGCTCGTCCGCTGAATGCTTTGGCAGAAGTATTATTAAGAGACGAAAACAATAGCCTTTCAAGAGGGGAACGTGAGACCATTGCCACTTATGTGTCTTATCTCAATGATTGTCTGTTTTGTCAGAGTGTACATGGCGCTGCCGCTCAATGTTATCTGGAAGACGATGGGACATTGATTGGTCAAATCAAGAAAAATTATCAGGAAGCACCGATTTCAGACAAACTGAAGGCATTGTTAGCCATTGCGGGCAGTGTGCAGAAAGGCGGAAAGAATGTAACAACCGAACAGGTAGAGGCCGCAAGAAATACAGGATCAAGCGATAAGGAGATTCATGATGCAGTGCTGATTGCTGCTGCCTTTTGCATGTTTAACCGCTATGTTGATGGTTTGGGTACGTGGGCACCTACTGACCCTCAGGTGTATATACCCCGAGGTATCAGAATAGCCGAAGATGGATATGCTAATTTTGATGCGTTGAAAAGCATCGGGAAGTAATATAAAGACATTGAATCTAAGTTTTGATTTAATCATAGGTTGACAATTTATACTTTGTGTATCAATTGATGCACAAAGTTTTACTCAAAATGATTAAGAATCCGGGCGAGATTTATTGAAGAAATTTTATTGGTGTTTTGTTTTTAGTTAAAAAATTTTCCGACTCTGCACGTCTTTTAGATGTGCAGATTTTAACCAAAATGAAAGATTTTTAGTAGATTTGATACATATATTCTTTACCTTGAAAAAACTCATTGCTATCGGCTTATTATTGCTTCTGCTCTACAATATGTTGGGGCTGACGATAGCTACCTTGTTTTTTGAAGATAATTACCGCACAAGTTCTAATATAATTATTGATGATAAGTGGAAAATTATAAAAATAC
>CALRLS020000404.1:0-5290 GCA_943368815.1 Cyanobium sp. NIES-981 | reverse complement strand
AGTTCGTTACCCATTTTCTTGCCTAGTTCAGTACCCTTTAAGTCCTCCTGCAATTGTTGTATCATCTTACGCAATTGCGCTTGCTCCTGTGCAAGCTTGGCGGCCTGTTCTGACATTTGCCTTCCGCTCTTATTACCCCCCTCTCCCATTTTCTCCATACCCTGATTCAGTTTCTGCTGCATTTCACCTAATGGCATTTGTGAAGGCTTTTGTCCCTTCTTTCCTTTTTTGCCGCTACCCGGCATGGCATTGGCCATCATTTGTTGCATCTGATTAAAGGTATCACTAAGCATCAAAGCCAGATTATTAATAGAGGTCATGGCGAATTGTTGCTTGGCCGAGGCTACATTTAATTTTCTTTCCTTAATAAACTTTACACTCTCATCCATTGAATTGCGCATGGAGGTAACTTCTCTGGTAATAAATGATTGTATCTGCAATACACGCTTAGCCAAAGAATAAAGACTGTCTTCTATTATTTTAGCATCATCTTCAAGCTTTAACTGGTCTTGTGAAAGTTTTACAAACCGTGGGTCAGAAACGGTCATGTTTCTGAAGTCTTTCATGAGACCCTCCTGGTCGAAAGAAAGTTTTACCAGATTTTCCAGAATGGCTCTTAAAGCATCAATATCTTCATCCATTTCTTTCATCTCCTGGCTCTGCATAGATTCAGCCATTTGTTGCGCCATCTTCTTCATTTTGCTGGCAGCTTTTTTCTGACTCTTAGAGGCTGAGTTGTTTTGTTTCTGGTCAAGCTGCTTTTCAGCATTTTCCTGTTCTTTCGAAATGTCTTCCTGCTCTTCTTTCTGAGGGTCTACATCCTTTTTGAGTTCTTTGCTCAGCTTCTCTATATCTTTCATTTTCTCTTTCATATTATCAAACTCCTCTGAAAGTTTCTCCTGCTCCTTTTTCAAGTCCTCATTCTTATCTTTGTTGTCATCCTGATTCTGGTTTTTGTCATCCTTTTTACCGTCTTTATTATCATCTTTCTTACCATCCTTAGAGTCGTCTTTCTTGCCATCTTTATTTTCGTCAGCTTTGTCCTTGTCTTTATCGCCAGAATCTTTGTCCTTATTGGCAGGGTCTTTTCCTTTATCCTTATTCACCTGCTCCTGCTTTTGAGTTTCATCTCCAAGCTTATCCTGCTTCTCTGCCAGTTTCTCTAACTCCTGCGCAGTCTTTTCAACCTTTTGTTGCAACTGTAATTGTTTGAAGAGTTTCAGCGTACGGTCAATTTCTTTATCCATATTACGCTCTTTGTTTTTTAACTTCTCTAATTGCTCAATGGTCTTTTCGTCCATATCCTTATCGAGTAGTTTCTTCAGCTCTTCATACATCTTATTGGTTTCGTCGCTCATCAACTCATTCATCAGCTTTTTTAATTGCTGCATCTTCTCTTCCATCTGTGGACTTTGTTGTTGAAAACGGTTAGCTTTCTCCTGCATCTGGTCGAATTGCTGCTGTAAGTTTTTCAGTTCATTGTTCAACTCATCACGTTTACGAATCAATTCCTCCAGTTGTTTCTTCTCCTGAAAATCCAAATCCTTTTTGCTTTTCAGGCGATTTTCAAGATTAGTTAATTCAGTTTTTAATTTCTTCGACTTCTCAGTCAGTTTCTCCAGCATGTCTTCGGTTTTCTCTGTAGCTTTTTCTATTTCTGCATCATATAATTTAGATGATGGCAGGGCAAGTGTCATAACAGGCGTTTTGGTGCTTTTCGAGCCATTTACACCGTCGTTGTCCCATAGCTGAAGATAGTATTCCACTTTATCACCCGGATTCAATTGCAAGTCTGCTAATGGTAACTGATAATAGAAACTCTGAGATACCTGTGAGCGATTGAATGAAACATCAGTAGAAGCAAAAGGTTGGTTCTGATTGTTATCCCGGATAGACTTATAGAAAAGTTTAAACTGAGACAAACCATAGTCGTCCGTGATATTACCACCCAAAACAATATAATTGAATAGTGTAGAGTCTTTTAGTTGCTCTAATTGTATTTGCGGATAACGGTCCGGAATTACATTGATGTAGAAATCAACGTTTTCGCGGTTATTGCTGAATTCATTTTTGAGATGTATCTGGTAGGACGATGAGTTTTTCAGCCGTTTCACATAAGAGAAATTATCACCGAAACCATCTTTTGCCAATACCTTACCTTCATTATCGAAACTCAAAAATAAAGAATCGGTATTTACAGCTTTGAAATTCCATTGAACAGCCGTTCCTTCCGGCACTACCAGATTACCTACATTATTAAAACTCTCATTCGCTTTATTAAGGTAAGAAGGATAATTTAATCCCACATCAAAGGAAAGCAGGTTAGGGCGACTAATCAATTCCAGCTCAAATCCATTTGATATAAAGCCTGAGGCAAGGAAATGAAAATCAACAGGATTCTGGACTTTCGAGAATGTAAATGAATAGGTTTTATTATCAGTAGAATTCATTTTGAACTTACGGTCATTGGCAACCAGATAAACAGCTTCAGGTATGGCATTACCAATTAACTTAAGATTCAGGATAAAATCTTCGTTTTTTACTGCCTTTAATTCGTCGTTAGTAATCTGAAACTTAAAAGGTGCTTCTTCTGCAAAGTCTTTCTGGAAGTAAACAATTCTCTCAGTACTATTCTTAAAAAACTTTGGAGATACCGCTGCAATTAATAATACTAATACTAAAGGAGGTATAGTATATTTCAGATACTTCTTATTATCACTGAATCTGACGGCATCGGCAAAGCGTACAAACTTCAGTTCCTGAGACTTCTGGTCAATACTAGCCTGTAATAAGGAATTTTCTTTTTCTGAAAATTGAGCCAATTGAAGTGTATTCAATAACCTGTCCCCTACTTCCGGGAAGAACTTACCAATTTCGTTAGCGGCTTTTTCATAAGTTAGAGGTTCGTTAAAGTGCAAAAGATATAGGATTGGCTTTATTACCCAAAAAATAAGTGAATAAAGTGTAATCCCGACAAATGCAAAAAGTAAAGCACCTCTGATAACAGAGCTAAAACGGCCAAAATACTCAATCGTATTGAGTAGCAGAAAAGATGATAATAATAAGGCCAGCGTAAACAAAGAACCTTTAATCAACAGGTTTTTGTAATACTGACGTTTGTATTCATCAATCTTTCCAAAAAGGGCTTTAACTGAACTAGACATGGTATTATATTAAAGATTAAGGATTTTCAATTGATAAGACTCAATGAAAGATTATTACGATTCTATATTCAGAACCTGACAGAAAGAAAAGTAATAGCCGAAACAGACACTTAAAAACACTAACTATATTAATAAAAAACTCCCGATAGCGGATATAATAGTCTGATTTTAAGCAAAATCCAGACAAAGCTCAATCGGGCAATGGTCAGAAAAATACACCTCCGGATAAATAACCGCACTTTTTAAATGAGGCTGCAAAGCCTGTGAAGCAAAATGATAATCGATACGCCACCCAAGATTCTTTGCTCTTGCTCCAAACCTAACCGACCACCAGGTATACTGATGAGGCTCTTTATTGAAAAAACGGAATGTATCAATATAACCAGCATCAATAAACCTGCCAACCCATGCCCGCTCTTCCGGTAAAAAGCCTGATGATTTTGCATTTCCCTTCGGATTGTGGATATCTATCGCCTGATGACAGATATTTACATCACCGCTTAAGATAAGATTTGGAATTTTTTCACGGAGTTTTTCAATATAAACGAAAAAGTCTTCAAGGAATTTCATTTTTATTCCCTGGCGTTCGTCACCTGAGGTACCTGAGGGGAAATAAGTACAAACAAGGGAGAAATTCTCAAAATCTGCCCGTATCATTCTGCCTTCAAAATCGTATTCCGGAATACCCATCCCGTATTCAACGTGTAAGGGCTTTACTTTAGTGAGAATGGCTACGCCGCTATATCCCCTTTTTTGTGCAGGGTACCAATAGCAATGGAACCCCATCTCTTCAAAAAGATGGCTTACCAATTCTGTTTCGAATAGTTTTATCTCCTGAAGGCAGATAGCGTCAGGTTGATGATCTTTAAGCCAGGTCAATAATCCTTTATTGATGGCGGCACGTATGCCATTTACATTGTAGCTGATGATTTTCATATATGTAGTCCGACTTCTTTTCTAAAATACTCTATAACAAAATGTTTTAAAAGTTTTTCTTGCGATAATAAATCAAAACCGGGTAAAGGCTTTACTAATTTCCAGTGAGGCCAGCCTTGTGCATCTTTGCCGTCCAGTTCATAATAGCCACCGTAACTCAGCACCTTGCAGATAGCTATATGCATTAAATCCTGTTTTTCTTCTTTGCTGAAGAATTTTTTCCCCTGCCCCAATTCCTGTACACCTATAACAAACAACACACCGTTTAAATCAGCAGGTTTTTTTCCGAGATTTTCTTTCAGAAACATCAATAATGTTTGCCAGTTTTCTTTTAATTTGTCTTCTTCTACCATTAGCCGTTTAAATATATATATACAAACTTAATGAAAGCGTATGAAATGGATAAATCATTTAATAGATATAATCTATCCAAAAACGTGCGAAGCTTGCGAAGAACCGCTTTTAGGAGGAGAAAAACTGATTTGTACGCAATGTCTGCTTAGTTTACCCCGAACAAACGCACATCTGGAACCGGATGAATTGATAGAAAGGCGGTTCTGGGGTAAGGTTGATGTTGCTCATACCCTTGCTTATGTGAGGTTCTCGAAAAAAAGCAAGGTGCAACGAATGCTTCATCAGCTTAAATACAAGAATAAACCCGAATTAGGAGTTTTTTTAGGAGAGTTATATGGGAGAGATTTGAAAGCGGCAGGGTTTGATAAAAACATCGATTTAATCATTGGTGTACCGCTTCACAGCCAGAAAGAAAAGCAAAGAGGTTATAACCAGGCTGATTGCATTGCAGAGGGGCTTTCTAAGGCCTTAGAAGTGCCTTATAGCACCTCAATTGCCAGAAAAGCAGTCAGTACCGATACACAGACTAAAAAGAGCCGTTTTGAGCGCTTTCTGAACGTGAGGGATGCATTTGAAATAAATGATAAAGAAAAAATCAAAGATAAGCGCATTGCTATTGTCGATGACGTACTTACAACAGGCTCTACAATTGAATCTTTTGCCAATACACTACTAGAGAATGGCTGTGCAGGAATCTCAGTCATCACAATTGCGATAGCTGATTAATAAATGAGAGGTGTTAAAGAGAAATAAACAGAATTGGAGCCTATATAAAACAAAAAACCCTTTCGTTCGAAAGGGTTTTTCTATGATGATATTTTTTAACTTTATAGTTT
>CALRLS020000403.1:0-5357 GCA_943368815.1 Cyanobium sp. NIES-981 | reverse complement strand
ATTCGCTCATTCATCATTCGCACACAGGGTCTTTATCTTCACACAGCATACTACATAAGAGTTAATCAGCTATTTTTATCTTACTTTATTTTCATAATCTGTATACCCTCAATAATATTTATAAAATGCTGAAACAGAAATTCTCCTTTACCCTCATCTTGTTTCTATTGACTGTCGGTCTTTCGTTTGGTAAATTCTCGCTTGAAAAACTACAGGTTGATTACCAAACCAATCCTTTAGGAATAGACGTAAATACACCAAATTTCAGTTGGCAAATGCGTGCTTTAGATGCCCGTCGGGGATATGCCCAGACAGCCTATCAGCTGATAGTTACCGATGCTCAGAACCACATAGTATGGGACTCAAAGAAAGTCAGTTCCGGTATTTCGCACGGTATTACTTATCAAGGAGCAAACCTGCTGGCTACTACCCGATATACCTGGAAACTGACCGTCTGGAATAATTTTAATGAGGTAGTAACTAAAAGCGCCTGGTTTGAAACAGGCCTGATGAACCCGGATATTTCGGCATGGGATGGTGCACAATGGATTGGTGGCGGCCCTGATGATCTGGTTTTATATGCCCCGGCACTTTCAGTTTTTAAATTTGACTATGGGATTCAACTGGATAAAAGTACTAAGAGCACCAAAGCTGCTTTTGTATTTGGCGGGAATGATACGCGCCTGATGGACAAAGACCTGAACCTGATGGGCATGGAAACCCGTAAAAATGAAAACTATATTAGCCTTGAACTGGATATTTCGGGCCTATCTGATGCAACTGATGGCCTGGCTAAATTGAATATCTATCGGGTAGGCTATGATAAGGGTGATTCTAAAGAAGTACCGTTCAAAAGTCTGAATATTCCACAAAGCGCTATCAATCAGGCCAATAAATATGACAAACACAGCTTTTCGGTGGCTTGTAATTTTGGTTTGTTTGAATTTATGATTGATGGTAAAACTAAAATTACAGAAAAAACCAATGAAGCGCCATCGCAATTCGGCAATAACGGGCTCAACCTGAATCCGGTCGGTAAAGGCAATAATTATATCAGTTTCCCGATGCTAGGTGAAATAGGGTTTCAGACGAATCCTAATCAGACGGCTTATTTCACTGACCTGACTATACGTAATTTTCGCTTGCCGTCTAATCCTCTATTCTCCGAAAACCTGAATTCACAATCTTATACAGGTATTTTCAAAAACGAAAAACTGACTGTTGTTAACAATGCTTATAAAATAAGTGGTGGCGCTTTGATATTAGCCGACCCGAGCCGGAATGCCGCCCCAATGCTACGGAGTACATTCAAGGTTCCGTCTAAAACCATTGGCAATGCCCGATTGTATGTAACTGCACGGGGTATCTATGAGATGTATATCAATGGCAAGCGCATCAGTAAGGACTATTTTAATCCGGGCCTTACGCAGTATAACAAGCATCAGATGTACCAGACATATGACCTCACCAAAGACCTACAACAAGGCAAAACCAACACCATTGGTGCCTGGCTGAGCGAGGGTTGGTGGTCGGGTAATATCACCTATTCAGGCGAAAACTGGAATTATTTTGGCGACCGTCAGTCATTACTATGCAAACTGGTGATTAGCTATACCGATGGCACAAGACAAATAATCAACTCAAATACTGCCGACTGGAAATTATTCACCGAAGGGCCAATCCGTTACGGTAGCTTCTTTCAGGGAGAATTTTATGATGCCAATAAAGAACAGACCATTAAAGGCTGGTCAACTGCCGGGTATAATGATTCACACTGGAAAAAAGCGAGCGAAGTGCCATTGGAAGGCACAGTCTATATTGACCAGAAACCTGACCCAAGCGGCAGAAGAACTCAGGTCGAATACAGCAATATGAAAATTGTCGGACAAATGGGTGAAAACGCAGCTATTGTGATGACGCTAACGGCCAAATCGGTGGAGGAAGTCCGTCCGAAAGTATTTGTGTATGATATGGGGCAGAATATGGTTGGGTTTCCGCAGATAAAAATACGAAACGGTAAGAAAGGACAGGTAATTAACCTGCGCTATGCCGAGGTAAAATATCCAAACCTGCCCGATTATAAAGGCAATGAGGGTATGATTATGATGGAGAACATCAGGGCAGCACTCACGACCGACAGCTATATATTGAAAGGTGGTGACGAAACCATTCAACCGCGATTTACTTTTCATGGCTATCGCTATCTGGAAATAACAGGCGTGGGAAGCGCCATTCCAATCTATGAAGTAAAGGGACTGGTAATCAGTTCTATTACAGGGCTATCGTCTGACTACACCACTTCTAACGAACTTGTGAACAAACTATGGCGCAATATTACCTGGTCTTTAAGGAGTAATTTTCTTTCGATTCCGACCGATACGCCTGCCCGTAACGAACGCATGGGTTGGTCGGGTGATATTTCAGTGTTTTCAAGAAGCGCCACTTATCTGACCGATGCTGATTTGTTTCTGAGACGCCACATGCTGGGTATGCGTGACATTCAGCCGCAAACTGGTCGGTTTACTGATGTAGCGCCTGTTGGCGGTGGCTTTGGCGGTACTTTATGGGGCAGCGCAGGTATAATTGTACCCTGGGAAACCTACCAGCAATACGGCGATATCAAAATGCTGGAAGAAAATTACGAAGCCATGAAAAGCTACGTGGCTTTTCTGAAAACCAAAATAAACGAACAAGGCATATTAAATGAAGGCCCGCTAGGCGACTGGCTGAGTCCGGAAAATAATAAAAACGATAATACGCTCTTCTGGATGGCTTATTATGCCTATGACCTGGAGATAATGGCCCATGTGGCAAGAATACTGGGCAAAACCGGAGAGGCTGCTCAATATGCACTGCAAGGCGATTTCGTGAGAAAGAATTTCAACAATATATATTTCGATAAAGTCACCCATAAAACGATTAAATCGGGTGTAAAGACAGGTTTTATGGGGTCACCAAATGAACGTAACGCCAATCAGGTGTCAGATAAAGGCCAGTTGATTGACACGCAGGCCTCGTATGCCATACCTCTGGCTCTGGGTATTTTTGATGAGACCAACAAAACCTATGCAATCAGCAATCTGAATGAAACCATAGCCAGAACCAACAAAGACGATAGTGGTGTAGAACGCCCGTCTTACCCATTAATGACTGGTTTTATAGGCACCGCTTCCATTATGCAGGCGCTCTCAGACAACGGTCAGGATGCCGCTGCATACCGTCTATTGCAACAAAAAAGCTATCCGTCGTGGTTATATTCGGTGGTCAATGGCGCTACTTCTATCTGGGAAAGATTAAATTCTTATACCGTTGAAAATGGTTTCGGCGGTAATAACAGCATGAACTCGTTTAACCATTATTCGTTTGGGTCAGTAGCAGCCTGGATGTACAACTATTCATTGGGTATTCAGCGTAGCCCTGACATAGCCGGTTTTAAACAGATTGTACTGAAACCCACACCAGACCCCGACAAAAAAATGACATGGGCTAAAGGGCATTATGATAGTATCTATGGTCGTATAAGCAGTGAATGGAAATATGAAACGGGTAGCTGGACTTATAAAACCACTATTCCGCCCAATACCATTGCCACGCTTTATTTACCTGCCGGAGACATAGCAAAAATCACAGAAAACGGCAAACCACTTGCGCAGGGAAGTGGTATCAATAATATCAGTTATACGAACGGAAAAGCACAAATGACCCTTACCAGCGGCACTTATAGTTTTAAGATAATAGATTAAACGTTGAATAAAAGTAGAGTAATAAACCAGGCGAGGATTTCCTTGCCTGTTTTTTTTTGAAATTAATAACGGTTTAAACGGAGTGCCACGAAGTCTAAAACTTTTACTTCGTGAGACTCGTGCTAAACCGGGCGACGGTCGCTCGGTGAACCTCCGTGGTTAAATAAATTCCCGACAGTTCATCACTTCAAAAACTCCACCCCCTCCATCTGCTCCAGCCTTGCTATGATACCCCAGCCGTAGAAATCGTTGGCAACGGCAATCAGCAATTCGTTTTCGCCTTGTTTCAGGTTAAGACCAAATTTGGTATTCTGTATTGAAATCCGTCCCTCGGGATACTTGCGCATTGATGCCTGCAAGTATAGGTTCTTATCTACATATACCATCTGCTTGTTCAGAAACACCCATACCTCGTCACTAAAGCCCATTTGCAATACATTCTTCTGGTTTTCTGCCACCTTGATTCTGGCTCTCAGCCAAACTACTTTTCTGGTATTATTGCCACCGAATTTTCTTGATAAATTCATCAACCCCTGTCTTTCGGCTGCAAGTGCTTCCGTAAAATCTTCCGGTTTGGGTATCTGATTAGTATTTACTTCATTGCCTGCAGGTAAATCAGCGGGCTTGGTTGATGTCCAGTTTCTGATAAATTGCACATCGTGGTCTGTCAGATCAGGTGCCGGGAAAGTGGGTAAACCCTCTACCTCATTAGGTTTTATCACCAGATTCGTAACCACCATACCACCGTCCAAAGCCAGAATGCCTTCGGTAGTATTACCCTCCAGTTTCGGAATCTGCAAGGCAGGTTTAGTCATATCGTTTACATATACCCGCATTTGCTGACCAGAAATAACCATTTTCAAATGATTGGTCTTAT
This sequence comes from Cyanobium sp. NIES-981, assembly GCA_943368815.1. Taxonomy (GTDB): domain Bacteria; phylum Bacteroidota; class Bacteroidia; order Cytophagales; family Spirosomataceae; genus Emticicia. Next base: position 737 of record CALRLS020000403.1, on the reverse strand, counting down.
CAGCCTCAAAAAATGCAGGCCCCTGATACTCAGGGTACATATCCCACATATTTACACCACCAATAATTGGTGTATACTGAATTGCATCATTGGCAGTAGGGCGATTAGGCCTGGCCCTGATATAGAAAATCTCAACATCGTTTTTCTGCGGGTTCCCTCTAAAATACACCGATGGCGACGAACCCAAGGTCATGGGTGAAGCAGGTTCAAAATCAAACTCAATGGTACCGTCTTTAAAAACCATGTCTTTCAGCTTCACTGCACCCTGATTACCTTGTATAATCCGCATGGCCTTTACTCCATTTTTATCAAAAAACTCAACCTTACCTTCTTTAAATTCCCATTTCTCGGGGCTAAGGCTAATATTATAATCCACAGGTGGCGGAGCCGGATTCTGGGCTTTGGTTTTATTCTTCTGGGCAAATGCGGCAGTACCCAGACATAAAAGAACGAAGAATAACTTTTTCATAATTATATTGTTTTTTTTTCAGCAAATAAAGGTGAGCAAAGTTTAAGATAGCTGTTCAAAGCAGTATCAAGTTCATTCAAGTTGGGTCAAAGGGGGTGGAGAATGGAGAAGGGAGGAAAGGGTTAAACAGAAAAATTTAAAATTATAAACCGAAAAACCGAAAAAGGAAAGGATTACCGTGGCACGCGTATACTCGTCCGCAAAAGCGCGTGACACGGTTAAGCATGGGAGAAAACCGAAAAACAGAAAAACTCAAAACAGAAAAACC